>NZ_JAVREM010000014.1:0-125877 GCF_031845425.1 Streptomyces millisiae | reverse complement strand
TCCCTGCGGGGCAGCGGCGCCGGCCCCCGCCCGGCCGGCGGAGCCGGCCGACTCGGCCTCCGCGGAGCCGGTGACCGGCGGGTGCCGGGCGGGACTCCGTGCGTGACCGCACGGCCCGCCGGTTGGGCCGGCGTGCTGCCGGCGGGCGACGGACGAGCCTGCTCGCCGCGAACCCATGCCGGCCCGTGTTGCCCGTGCGTCCGCACGCCGCCGACGGGGCCGGTCGGCACCGGCCGGAACCCGTGCGGGCCCCGTCACGCAGCCGGCCAAGCCGGAGTGTTGCTCCGCCCGGGCCATGCCCCGCTGGCTCGGGCGCCAGCCCATACGGCTCGGGCGTCCCCGCCGGCAGCCGGTGACCGGCGGGCTCCGGCCGGAACCGTGCGGGCCCCGCCGCCTGGCCGGCCAGGCCGGCCTGTTGCCCCAGCTGGGCCGCGCCCCGTTGGCTCGGGCGTCAGCCCGCGAACCCGGCGGAGCCGGTCCGCGCCAGCCAGCAACCGCGCCGGTCCGCTCAGCCCGGCCGGCCAGGCCATCGCCGTCGACGAGGCCGTTGGCCCGCGGCGTGCTCGCCGTGGACCCGAGCCGGCCCGGGTTGCCCGCCCGCGCGCCGGTGGTTCGGGCGTCAGCCTGCGAACCCGGCGGAGCCGGTCCGCGCCAGCCAGCAACCGCGCCGGTCCGCTCGGCCCGGCCGGCCAGGCCGTCGCTCAGCCCGGCCGGCGAGGCCGTCCCGTGGCCCCGGGGCCCGGGGGCTACGCTCCCCGGGGACCACGGCTCGGCGCGGGGGGCCGGACACCGATCCGCCCGCGCCGAGGTCCGCCGGCGTCCGTCAGGCGAGTCGGCCCGACGCCGTCACCTCGGCGTACCACCGCGCGCTGGACTTCGGCGTGCGCTTCAGCGTCTCGAAGTCCGTGTGCACGATCCCGAACCGCTTGCTGTAGCCGTACGCCCACTCGAAGTTGTCCATGAGCGACCAGAGGAAGTAGCCCCGCACGTCCGCGCCCTGCCCGAGCGCGTCGTGGATCGCGGACAGGTGGCCGCGCAGGTAGGCGATGCGGTTCGGGTCGTGGACCGCGCCGGAGTCGTCCTGCTTGTCGTCGAACGCCGCGCCGTTCTCCGTGACGTAGAGCGGCAGCCCGGGTGCCTCCCGGCTGAAGCGGAGCAGCAGGTCGGTGAGGCCGGTCGGGTCGATGACCCAGCCCATGTCCGTGCGGTCGCCGGGCGCGAGGTGGAACTCGACCTGCTCGGAGCCGACCCACGGCGAGTGTTCCGAGACGCCGTGCGCGTGGTTGCGCGCCGCCGGGCGGCCCTCGACCGGGGCGGAGACGACGGTCGGCGTGTAGTAGTTCAGGCCGAGGTAGTCGAGCGGCTGGTGGATGGCGGCCTCGTCGCCGTCGCGCACGAAGGACCAGTCGGTGACCCGCGCGGTGTCCCGCTTCAGGTCCTCCGGGTAGCCGCCGTGCAGCAGCGGGTCGGAGAAGATCCTGGTGTGCAGCGCGTCGATCCGCCGCTCCGCGTCCTTGTCCTCGGGGGAGTCGGTGCGCGCCCTGATCACGCCCGGGTTGAGCGAGATGCCGACCTGCGCGTCGCGCGGCAGCACCGAGCGCAGCGCCTGTACCGCCAGGCCGTGGCCGAGGTTGAGGTGGTGCGCCGCCTTCAGCACGGACTCCGGCTCGGTGCGCCCGGGCGCGTGCACGCCGGAGCCGTAGCCGAGGAACGAGCTGCAGAACGGCTCGTTGAGGGTGGCCCAGAGCCGCACCCGGTCGCCCAGCGCCTCGCCGACGATGCGGGCGTACTCGGCGTAGCGCTCGGCGGTGTCCCGCACCGGCCAGCCGCCCGCGTCCTCGAGCTCCTGCGGCAGGTCCCAGTGGTAGAGGGTCAGGGAGGGGGTGATACCCCGTTCGAGCAGGCCGTCCGCGAGCGCCCGGTAGAAGTCGAGCCCGCGCTGGACGGCCGGACCCCGGCCGGTGGGCTGCACCCGCGACCAGGAGACCGAGAAGCGGTACGCGCCGAGCCCGAGCTCGGCCATGAGGTCGAGGTCGTCCTGCCACCGGTGGTAGTGGTCGCAGGCGACGTCGCCGGTGTCCCCGCCCAGCACCTTGCCCGGGGTGCGGGCGAAGGTGTCCCAGATGGACGGGGTGCGCCCGTCCTCGCGTACGGCGCCCTCGATCTGGTAGCTGGCCGTCGCCGAGCCCCAGAGGAAGTCGGAAGGGAAGACCAGAGCCGCGTTGGACTCGGTGGGGTCATTTTCGGTCATGGAAGCGCTCCCATTCTTGCTCGTGGATGAGGGTATCGAATGCCGCGCGTCGGGGGGTGCCCGGACGCCGGCCGGGCGGCGGCCCGGCCGGCGAAGCGGGGGCTCAGCCCTTGAGCGCTCCGTTCATGATGCCGCCGACGATCTGCCGGCCGAACAGCACGAACGCGATCAGCAGCGGCATCGTGGCGAGGAACGCCCCGGCCATGATCACGCCCTGGTCCTGGATGTATCCGCGGCCCAGGTTGGTCAGCGCGACCTGGACCGTGGGGTTCTGCTGGGTCAGCGCGATGATCGGCCAGAAGAACTCGTTCCAGGCCGTGACGAAGGTGAGCATGCCGAGCACGGACATGGCCGGCCGGGCGGCGGGGAAGACCACGTGCCAGACGATCCGCAGGCTGTTGGCGCCGTCCACCCGGGCGGCCTCGACCAGCTCGCTCGGCAGGGCCTGCGCCAGGTACTGCCGCATGAAGAACACGCCGAACGCGCTCACCATCATGGGCAGGATGACCGCCTGCAGTTGGCCGGTCCACTCCAGTTCGGCGATCGCCATGAACATCGGCACCACGGTGAGCTGCGGCGGCACCATCATGGTGCCGATGACCAACAGCATCAGGAAGTTCTTGGCGCGGAACCGGAGTTTGGCGAAGGCGAAGCCGGCCAGCGTCGCGAACAGCACCGTCGAGACGGTGATCGCCCCCGCCACGAACAGCGTGTTGAGCATGGCCGTGCCCATGTTGCCGTCGGTCCAGGCCTGTTCGATGTTCCTGAACAGGCGGCCGCCGAACCAGAAGGGCGGGGTCGGCTCGGCGAGCCGGGCCGTGGTGTGCGACGAGGCGAACATCTGCCACACCAGCGGGTAGAGCGAGCCGATGGTGAAGACGGTCAGGATGGTGTACGTCAGCCAGCCGCCGTGCAGTTGGCGCCCGGCGGTGCCCGCGCGGCGCTCCCTGCGGGAGCGGCGGGCCGCCGGCCGGGCGGCTGCCTCGTCCGCGGCCTCGCTCCTGGTGGTCTCCGTGGTGGTCGCCATCACTCCTCCTCTCCGCCGGCGCGGCCGATCCAGCGGGTGAGCGCCCAGTAGACGAGTCCGATGAGGATCAACAGCAGGAACATCGTCCAGGCGATGGCCGACGCGCGACCGAGGTGCCGGTTGAACCAGCCCATCTGGTACAGGTACAGGCCCAGCGTCTGGTACTGGCCGCTGGCGCCGCCCTCGGCCCCGCCGCCGCCGAACAGCATCGGTTCACCGAAGAGCTGGGTGGCGCCGATCGTCGAGACGACGATGGTGAACAGGATGGTCGGCCGCAGCGACGGCAGCGTGATGTGCCGGAACTGCTGCCAACGCGTCGCCCCGTCGAGCGCGGCGGACTCGTACAGGTCGTTGGGGATGGACTGCATGGCGGCCAGGTAGATCAGCGTGTTGTAGCCGGTCCACCGCCAGATCACGATGGAGGACACCGCGAACTGCGAGGTCCAGGTGCCCGACTGCCAGTCGATGTTGTCGATGCCGACCAGGCCGAGCGCCCAGTTGATCGCGCCGTAGTCGCGGCCGTAGAGCATGGCGAAGACCAGCGCCGCGGCCGCCACCGAGGTGGCGTACGGGGTGAGCATCGCCACCCGGAACAACATGCTGCCGCGCAGCCGGTAGTTGAGCAGGTGGGCGAGCCCGAGCGCCATCAGCAGCTGCGGCACCGTCGAGATGATGCCGATGGTGAACGTGTTCTGCAGCGCGTTCCAGAAGAACTCGTCGTCCCACAGCCGCGTGAAGTTGTCGAAGCCCACCCACTCCATCTCGTTGGGCCGGTTCAGCGACACCTGGTGCAGCGAGGCCCACCCGGTGTACAGCAGCGGGAAGAGGCCGAAGGCCGCGAAGAACAGGAAGAACGGCGAGATGAACGCGTACGGGCTGTACTTGATGTCCCATCGGTAGCGACGGGAGCGGCGCGCGGCCCGCTTGGCCGCCTTGGGATCCTTCTGGCCGGCCGGGCCCTTGGAACCCTGGTCGGCTGTCGTCGTCGGGCGCGGCCTGGCGGTGGTCAGTAGTCATCTACCTGTCCTGGTCGGTCCGCTTATTCCGCGAGCTGGTTGTCCAGCATGCTGACCACGTTCTCCCAGGCGCCGTCCGGCGCTTCGCCCTGCGCGTCGACCTGGACCAGGCCCTGGGTGATGGCCTCCTGGATCTCCAGGTCGTGCGGGCCGATCGGGCTGGAGGGGATCTCCGCGGCGGCGGCCGAGAAGAACTCGCCCATCGGGACGCCCTGGAAGTAGTCGTTGGTGGCGTTGAGCACCTCGGGGAGCTGCTGCGCCTCGGCCGAGCTGGGGAAGCTGCCCCGCTCGACGAAGAGCCTGGCCTGCTGCTCCGGCGCGGTCAACCAGGCGGCCAACTCGACGGCCTCCTCCTGGTGTTCGCTGGCCTGCGGAACCGCGACGAAGGAGCCGCCCCAGTTGGACGGAGCCGGGGACTCGGCGATGTTCCACAGGCCGGCGCCGGCGTCGCCGGCCTGGCCCTGGATGTAGCCGAGCATCCAGGCCGGGCAGGCGGCCAGGGTCGCGAAGGCGCCGTTGGCCATGCCCCGGTTCCACTCGTCCGTGAACTGCTCCAGCTGGCTGGTGAGTCCGCGCTCCGACGCCTCGACGGCGAGGTCCCACGCGTCCGAGACGCCCTGGCTCTCGGCGTAGACGGTCTCGCCGGCCGCGTTGGTGTAGCGCTCCTCGTAGGCGGAGACCACGGCGTTGAACACGCCGGGCGAGCCGTCGACGAAGGAGACGCCCTCCGGTGCCTCGGCCTGGAACTGCTCGCCGACCTCCAGGTAGGACTCCCAGCCGTCGGCGAAGAGTTCGGCCACCTCGGCCGGGTCGGTGGGCAGCCCGGCCTGCTCGAAGTAGTCGGTGCGGTAGCAGATCCCGGTCGGGCCGATGTCGGTGCCGAGTCCGATGAGGCGGCCGTCCGGGTCGGTGGCCTGGTCCAGCTTGAACGGCATGAAGTGGCTCGGGTCCACGTTGTCGAACTCGTTGAAGTCGACCCAGGCGTCGCTGAGTTCCTGCGTCATCTCGGCGATGTTGCCGACTTCGATGGCCTGGATGTCGGCGAGCCCGCTGTTCTGGCTCAGCCGGGTGCGGAGCTGGGCGATGTAGTCGCCGCCGTCCGTGATCGAGTCCTGCTCGATCCTGATGTTCGGGTTCAACTCCATGTATTCGTCGTAGAGTCCGGCCTCCTCGAAGCCGAACTGGCCGAACACGCCCACCCGCAGGGTGATCTGACCGTCCTCGCTCTCCTCACCGTCGCTGGAACACGCGGCGAGCGTCGAGATGGCGAGGGTGGCGGCGACCCCCAGGGTGAGTGCTCTTGTCCTTCGGCGGTGCGGTCGACGTGCGATGGCCTCGTTGCGCATGACGGGTCGTCCTCCTGGCGCACACTGACGTTGCCTTCCCAGCGCTGTGCGGCGTGTGGGGGATGGGGTGCCCTGGGCTCGGAACGTACGGGTTCTGTAGGGTCTCGATGGTATGGGAGCGCTCCCAATCGTGATGGGTTGAAGGGTTCCTGAGCCGTTGCCGGTGTGTCAAGCGGTAGGGCGGATCGTCGGGGATTCCGTGATGTAGTTGGATCCAGGGGTGCAAACGGAGGGATGCGATGGCAGTGGCAAGACGCGGCGCCGGCCGTGACGGGAGGCCGACCCTTGAACAGGTCGCCGCCCGCGCCGGCGTCGGCAGGGGGACCGTCTCCCGGGTGATCAACGGGTCCCCGCGGGTGAGTGACCGCACCCGCGCGGCGGTGGAACAGGCGATCGCGGACCTCGGCTACGTGCCGCACCAGGCGGCCAGGGCCCTGGCCGCCAACCGGTCCAACGCCATCGCCCTGGTGGTGCCGGAGGCCGAGGGGCGGCTCTTCTCGGAGCCGTTCTTCTCGGGGATAATCCGCGGGGTCAGCGCGGAGCTGGCCGACACGGACATCCAGCTGCTGCTGACGCTGATCCGCGCCCCGCGTGAGCGGGCGCGGTTCGCGCAGTACGCGGCGAGCGACCGGGTGGACGGGGTGCTGCTGGTCTCGGTGCACGGGGACGACCCGCTGCCCGACCAGCTGGCCGAGATGGGCCTGCCGGTGGTGATGACCGGTCGCCGCTCGGAGAACGAGCCGGTGCCCTACGTGGACTGCGACAACGTGGGCGGCGCCCAGCTGGCCGTCGAGCACCTGCTCGGCCGCGGCCGTTCCACGGTGGCGACCATCTCCGGGCCGTCCGACATGTACGCGGCGCGGTGCCGGCTCGAAGGCTATCGGGAGGCGCTGCGCGCGGCCGGCAAGGGGCCGGACGACGAGCTGGTCGCCGGGGGCGACTTCACCGAGGAGAGCGGCTACGCGGCGATGCGGGAGCTGCTGCGCCGCCGCCCCGCGCTCGACGCGGTGTTCTGTGCCTCCGACCCGATGGCGATGGGCGCCCGGCGCGCGCTGCGCGAGCTGGGGCGCTCGGTCCCGGGGGACGTGGCGCTGGTCGGCTTCGACGACTCGGCGCTGGCCCGGCACATGGACCCGCCACTGACCAGCGTCCGGCAGCCCACCGAGGGCATGGGCCGGGCGATGACCAGGGCGTTGCTCCAGCTGATCAACGAGGGCGACCAGGACCGCCCCCACCTGCTGCTACCCACGGAGCTGGTGCGCCGCGCCTCCTCCTAGGACTGAAGCCCGCGGCGCACCGCCCGACGACCCGTCAGCCCTCGCGACGCGCGTAGCCCCGCCCGGTGCCGCGCCGACACCCCGTCGCGCCCCGCCCGGTGCCGGCGGCCGGAACTCCGGCCGCCGGCACCGGCGTTGGCGCCGGTCGGAGAGTCACCGACGGGCGATAACGAATCCGTAACCTTCTGTTGCCTCTCCGCTCCGGAAACAGAAGGCTGATCACCGTGTCAGAATCCGACCCGACTTCCGCCCCCACCAACCCGGACGGCGCGCCCTGGCGCGAGCGGACCGCGCCGTGGCCGCTGCGCAGCGCCCCGCTCTACGGTCCCGAGTTCACCCGGGACCCCCTGGCCTACTACGAGACGCTGCGCCGGGACTTCGGGCCCATCGCCCCGGTCACGCTGGACGAGAAGGGCACCTTCCGCGGCTACCTGGTGCTCGACCACGTCTACCAGCTGGAGGTCCTGCGCAACCACGGCCAGGTCTGGGCGCGGGACTCGCGCTGGTACCGCGATCTCGTCGAGGGCACGCTGCCGTTGGACCATCCACTGGTCCCGCAGATCGCCTACCGCCGCCACCGGCTCTACGCGGACGGGGCCGAGCACACCCGCATGGCCGCCGCGGGGAACCAGGCCCTCGGCGAGCTCGACCTGGTCAGGGTCCGCGACCTGATCGAGGCCCTGGCCCACCAGCTGATCGACGCCTTCCTGCCAGGCCCCGAGGACCAGCCCGAGGACGGGGCGGAGAGCGAGGCGCCCGCCGCGCCGGCCGAGGAGCTCAAGGTCGACATCCTGGCCGACTACGCGCTGCCGCTGCCGCTGCTGGTGATGATGCGGCTCGCGGGCATGAACGAGGACAGCGCCCTGGCCACCGGCACCGCCATCCACGAACTGCTCAGCGGCGGCCCCGAGGCCGCGCGCGCCGCGGCCGAGCTGAGCGAGCTGATGGCGGCCCTGGTGGCGGAGAAGCGGGACCGTCCGGGGCCCGACCTCGTCTCCTGGATCCTCCATCACAACCGGGACTCCGGGCTCGACGAGCACGAGTTGCGCGAGGAGGTGTGGCTCCAGATCGTCGTCGGCCGCGGCGCCAGCACCACCTGGACGTGCAACACGCTGCTCGAACTCCTCAGCAACGACGACCTCTACTCGGACGTGCTGGCCAACCGCTGTTCGATGGACGAGGCGATGAACCACGTGATGTGGGTCAACGCCCCCGTCCAGAACCTGTTCGGCTACTGGGCCACCCAGCCCACCAAGCTCGGGCCCTACCGACTCGACCAGGGCGACATGGCGATCGTCAGCCTCGGCTCCTCCGGCATGACGATGCGCGCGGCCGGCCTGGACGTCTCCCGCACCAACAACGCCCACCTCGCGTGGGGCGCGGGCGAGCACGGCTGTCCCGCCCGGGACCTGGGCAGGCTGATCGTCAGGACCGGGCTCGAGGTCCTGTGGGACCGGCTGCCCGGCATCGAACTGGCCGTGCCCAAGGAGGAGCTGACCTGGGACCTGCCGTACATGGCGCGCACCCCCACCGCGCTCCCCGTGACCTTCCCCCGCCCGTCAGCAGAGCCCAAGGACGCCGCCCGATGGACACGCGACACCACTCCGTTCACCTCGAGCCCGCCCCGGCCGACCTCCACGGAGGAGAAGGAGCGGCCCTCAGAGCGGCCGGGCCGGTTGCCCCTGTGGCGCTCCCTGGTGGCGTGGTGGCCAAGGCGGTAACCACCCGCGAGACCGCGTCCCTGGTGATGAGCGACCCGCGGTTCGCCAAGGACATCGAGCACTGGGGCGCCTACCAGCGCGGCGAGATACCGGCGGACTGGCCGCTGCTGTTCATCGTCGAGGGCCGCGGCCTGCTCACCACCGACGGCGAGACCCACCGCCGGCTGCGGCTGCCGGTGCAGCGCGCCATCTCACCGCGCCGCGTCAAGGCGCTGCGGCCGCGCGTCGAGGAGATGGTCGAGCGGCTGCTCGCCGGCCTCGCGGAGCGGCCGGCGGGCGAGGAGACCGACCTGCGCGCCGGGTTCGCGCTGCCGCTCCCGCTCGACGTGATCTGCGACCTGCTCGGCCTCCCCGACGACGGCGACGTCCGACACGAGCTGCACGAACTGTCGGCCGCCGCCATGAACTCGGAGGCCACCGTCGCCGAGGTGAGGGCCACGGTGGCGGAGCGCTTCCCCGCCACGCTCGCCGCGCTCATCGAGCGCAAGCGGGCCGCCGGCGACCGGGACGACCTCACCATGGACCTCGTCGACGCGATGGACGCGGGCGAGCTCAGCGAGGCGGAGGTCCTCGGCAACCTGATCACCACCGTCATCGGCGGCCACGAGACCACGGTCAACCTGATCTGCCACGCGGTGCGCGGGCTGCTCACCCACCCCGAGGCCATGGCCGCCGTCCGGGCCCGCGAGAGCGCCGGCGAGGACCCCTGGCCCGACGTGGTGGAGGAGGCGCTGCGGTGGGAGTCGCCCACCCGCCACATCATGTTCCGCTACGCCACGGAGGACGTGACCGTGCCGGGCGGGGCGGTGATCCACGCCGGCGAGGCGGTGCTCGTCCCGATCGCCGCGATCCAGCGCTGCCCGTTCACCTTCCCCGACCCGGACACCTTCCGGCCCGGCCGCCCGGAGGCCGGCCGGCACATCGCGTTCGGCGTCGGCGCCCACCGCTGCCCGGGCGCGCCGCTCGCCAGGCTGGAGGCCGAGATAGCGCTGCGGCGACTGTTCGCCGCCTTCCCCGACCTCACCCTGGTCGACCGGCCGCCCGTGCGGGTCCCGTCGCTGGGGATCAACGGCCACCAGGAGCTGCCGGTGGTGCTGCGCGGCTGAGCCGCCCCGCGTCGTGGCCCTGGGGCCTCCCCCCGCTCACCAGGGCCACGGCACGGCGACGCGGCCCGCGCCGGCCAGGGCCAGCACCGTGGCACGCACCGCGCGCGGGTCGCGCTGCGGCCGGTAGTCGTACACGTCGGCCGGGGCCCAGCCCACGTCGGTGGTGAACTCGCGCAGCGCCCACTCGGGCGGCTCGGGCGTGGCCCGCGCCTCGGCGGCCCTGACCTCGAACTGCCGCCTGGCCACGGCGTTCAGGTCGGTCGGCCGGTCGCGGAACCAGGAGCCCCGGTCGAGGAACTGGTGCCCGTTGAGGTTGGCGAGCGCCAACTCGGCCGAGGCGCCGGGGCCCGTGTAGTCGAAGGCGTTGTACTCCGACACGACCATCGACTCGAGACCGACACCGATCCCGTAGTGCATCGGGTAGTCGGGGTCGTCGGTCGAGCCGGTGAAGTAGTTGTTGTAGACGTGCACCTGGCCGAACCGCACCCGCGGGCTGCGCTGCGCGCTGTCGGCGAACAGGTTGTGGTGGAAGGTGATCCGCAGCCGGCCCCGGTCCCGGTCGCCGCGGCCGTCGCCCGAGCCCACCAGCATCGTCTTGGAGTGGTCGGTGAAGCGGCTGTAGGAGACGGTCACGAGGTCGGTGCCGTCCTCCATGTCGAGCAGCCCGTCGTGCCGTTCGACCGGCTCGCCGTGGAAGCCGGTGGGCGCCTCGCCGTTGGGGAACCGCCCGTCGGAGAACGTGCAGTGGTCGATCCAGATGTTGGCGCCCGTGATCACCGACAGCGCGTCGAACCTGGCGTTCCACGCGCCCTGCTCGCCGTCCCACGGATCCCAGGACGGGAAGTGGTCGACGGGCGCCTCGAGTTCGAGGTTGCGCACGATGATGTTGCGCCCGGTGTTGATCGACAGGTTGACGCCGAGCAGCCGGGCGTCCCGGCCCAGCCCGAGCAGCGTCGTGTTGCTCGGCACCGTCAGCTGGATCTGCCGCTTCTGGGCGTTCGACCCCGTGGTGCGCAGCCGCCGTTGTTCGCCGCACCACGGGTGGCGGGAGTCGCTCCACTCCGTGCCCTCGGGCCCGAAGCAGGCCATGTACCGCTCCAGGTCCCAGCCCGGCGCGTAGTCCCCCGCCTCCAACAGCCGGCCGTCGTCCGCCTCGTTGCCGAAGATCGCGCCGCGCACCAGGATCACCTTGGGCGCCGCGGGATCCCCGTCGTTGGCCAGCGCCTCGGCCAACTCGGCGCGGCTGGAGACCACATGGACGCTGTCCGGCGCGGCGCCCGCGCCGCCGGTGGTGCCCGCGCCGGCCGTCGCCCAACCGGTCGGCGCGCCCACGTCCAGGGCGGCGCTCGCGGTCGGGTCGGTCGGGGCGGCCGGGGTGCGTGGTTCGGCGGCCGCCGCCGGGCCCGCGCCGAGCGCCAACACGAAGGCGAGCGCGGCCACCAAGGGCGTCCCTCCAGGGTTCTTTCGCATACGCCACTGTCGTCGCCGGCCCCCGGAAGGTTGCCGCCGACCGCGAGCCGGACGCCGCGCCTTGGCGATTCCGTTGCCAGAAGGTTGCCGAACGCCGCCCGTACGGTCGGCGGCGCGGTCTAAGGTCCCTGCCATGGCAGTTCGGCACCTCTGCGAACCAGGGGACTTGGACACCCGACGCCCGCTGCCCGGGCGACCGGCCCACGCGCAGCGCGTGGCCGCCGTCGCGGCGAGCGACGGGCTGCGCCGCGTCGCCGTCGCCACCACCGCCCCCTGGTTCCACGGCCTCGGTGAACTCCTCGTCCTCGACACCGAGTCGGGCGGTCCGCCGCTGCGGCTGCCGCCCGCCGTCCGGCGCCCCCACCCGGGCCTGGTCCGCGACCTGCTGCTCACCCCGGACGGCGGCGCGCTCACCGTCGCCCTCAGCGGTACCGAGGAACAGCACGTCGGCCAACTCGCCCACTGGACACTCGACGGGCCGGCCGAACGCTGGCGCCGCTCCCTCGGCCGCGCCCGGGACGCCGGGCACGGCGACTGCCTCCGGCCCCAACTGGCCGCCAGCGCCGACGGATCCACCCTCGCCTGCGCCGACCGCTGCCGGCACGCCGTGCTCGCCCTCGCCGCCGCGGACGGCCGCCGGCTGACCGACCCGCCGGCCAACGCCGGCAGCCCCGCCGTCGCCCTCGACCCCGCCGGCGGCCGGCTCGCCTACCCGGCGCAGGGCGGCATCGCCGTGCTCGACCTCGCCACCGGCCACACCGAGGCCAGGACCACCGGCCTCGACTGGTGCGGCGGCCTCGCGTTCAGCCCGGACAGCTCCACCCTCGCCGTCGTCGGCGAGGCGGACGGCGCCGCCATGGCGGTGCTGATCGTGCCCGGCCGCGGCATCGTCGACCGCCGCGCCCTCGGCCCGCTGCCGGGCGACGCGCGCCGCCAGATCCTCCGCCCCGTCTGGGGGGCCGCCGGCGCCCGGGCCGCCGTCAGGACCGGCCGCACCGTCACCGTCTGGGACCTGCTCACCGCCCGCCCGCTGCACGCCGTGCCGGACCTCGGCCGCTCCACCGCCTGGAGCCTCGCCACCGACGGCCGCGCCCTGGTCGTCGCCACCACCACCGAGATCCGCGCCCACGTTCTGGAGCCCAGCGCATGACCGCGGCCCCCCGCGCCGACCCCGCCGAGATCCGCGCGCTGCTCGCCGCCCGCCCCGACCACGCCGGCTGGCAGCGGCTCTGCGCCCTGCTCGAACAGCTCACCCCCGACGAACTCGCCGAACTCACCCCCGAGGTGCTGCGCTGGCCCGCCGCCCAGCGCCCCATGCCCGACCACTGGTGGGCCCAGTGGGTCGGCGGCGACCCCCGCCCCCACCACGCGCTCGCCGGCACCCGCCGGCTGGGCCGCCTCGACAGCGTGGAGACCGGCACCGTGCCGGCGCCCGTCGCCGAGGACTGGGACGAGGAACGGACCGAGAACCCCGACGGGGAACCCGCCGAGGACTGGCCGGACGCCGGGTTCGAAGAAGGGTTCGAAGAAGGAGGGGACGACGGCTCCGCCGGGGACCCCGACGGCGTTCCCCCCGACGGCGCGTACTTCTACAACGGCGTCACCGCCGTCGCCGCCCCGCCCGGGCTGCGCTGGCTCGCGCTCGCCGCCGCCGCCGAATGGCACCACGACGGCGGCGACATCGTCCGCTGGGACACCACGCGCGACGCCCCCCTCGTCCGCTACCTCGACGGCGGCGACTACCACGACGAGGCATACGACCTCCAGGTCAGCCCCGACGGCCAGACCGTCGTCACCGCCGTCGAGGGCGGCTGGCGCGCCTGGTCGGCCCGCACCGGCGAGCCGCTGTGGCGCATCGTCCCCCGCCTGGCGTCCGCCGGACCCGACGCCGGCGCCGCCAAGACCGACGAGGGCTGCCTCAGCATGGACGACCTGGTGCGCTTCGCCTTCTCCGCCGACAGCCGACGGCTGGCCGTCGGCACCGGCGGCTCCGACGTCGTCGCCGTCGTCGAGACCGCCACCGGACGGGTGCTGCTGCGCGTCCCCGAGGGCGAGGACGCCTTCGGCCCGGTCGCCCTCGACGCCACGGGCCGGCTGCTGCTGCACGCCGCGCCCGCCGGCCGGGTCGTGCTGCGCGCGGTCACCGACGGCACCGTGCTGGCCACCGCCGACACCGGGCTCACCACCGTGACCGCCCTCGCCTTCGCCCCCGACGGCAGCGCCGCCATCGCCGTCGGCGGCGCGGTCGGCGGCGCCCCGGAGAGCGCCGGGATCGCCGTCGCCGCCCACCCCGCCGCCCGCCTCCTCGACCTGCGCGACACCACCCTCACCCCCGGCCGGCTGCTGCGCCCCACCGGATTCACCGAGGGCGTCGACGCCGACTCGCCCACCGCCGCCATCACCGCACGCGCCGTCTGGACCGCCGCCGGACCGTACGCCTTCGTCGGCACCGACTTCGGCTCCCTCCTCTTCGACGGCCAGGGACGCACCCTGTGGGCCGACCCCGCCGGCGCGATGGCCGCCTTCACCCCCGACGGCCGCGCGCTCGTCGTGGTCCAGGAGGAGATCGACGCCTGGTTCCTCGCCGGCTGCGCCCCGCCCGCCGACGCCGCCCCACCCGGCGGCGACCCGGGCCCAGGACAGGTGCTGCTCACCGGCCTCCCCGACGACCTCCCCTGCTCCTACCAGCCCGTCAGGGACGCGGCCGTCGCCGACGACGCCCGTGCCCTCGTCTACTCCGCCGCCCTCGACCGGCGGTCCGGCGAGCGCCCGCTGGTGCTGGTCCGCCCCCGGGCCGACGGCGGCCCGCCCGAGATCGGCCGGCTGCCGGCCGTCCCGGGCGCCGCCCATCTGGCGGGCCTCGCCTTCGGACCGCGCGGCGACGTCGTCGCGCGCGGCCTGCTCGGGGACCAACCCTGCCTGGTGCTCGACGAGATCGCGGGCGGCACGCGGCGCTGGCGCCGGGAGCTGCCGCCCACCACCCCGAACGCCGAGGAGCGGCTGCGGCTCGCCTTCAGCGCGGACGGCTCCCGCCTGGTGCTCGCCTCGCACGCCGCCGCCCGACTGGTCGTGCTCGACGCCGAGACCGGCGGCAAGGTCTTCGTGCTCACCGAGCGCGGCGGCCCGCTCGACCAGGCGGCGCTCGACGCCTCGGGCGAACGGGTGGCGTGCGGGCTGCGCGCCGGCGCCACGCGTCTGGTGGTGCGGGACGTGGCCAGCGGAAAAACGTTGCTGCGCGCGGATCCAGAACAGCTGCGCTGGATCACCGGCCTCGCCTTCGCGCCCGACGGCTCGGCCCTGGCCCTCGCCGGCTCGACGCTGCGCGGCCACGCGGCGCTGTGGCTGCTGCCGCTCACCGCGGACGGCACGGGCGGCCGCCGCCGCGCCATCCCCCGGATCGCCGTCCGCGACCTGCCGATGCACGACCACTCCGACGGCGCCCTGGTCTGGACGGCCACCGGCCCCCGCGCCTACTTCCCGGGCAGCCACGGCCGCGGCGCCGTCTGGGACGCGGCCACCGACAGGGTGCTCGCCGAGCTCCCCTTCGCCGCGACCGAGGCGGGCGTCGCCCTGTCCCCGGACGGCGAGACGCTGGTCACCGTCACCCAGTTCGGCGCCAGGCGCTGGCCGCTGGACGCGTAGCGCACGCACGACGCGGCGGAGGGGCCGGGGTGGCGTCCCGGCCCCTCCGCCTTCAAGGGTGGATCGGTGTTCCTACCGGCTTACAGGGGCGGGTAGGCGTTGGCCATCAGCTGCTGGAACTGCGCGGAGAACCAGTGGCCGGAGAGCGGGGCGTTGGGCAGCGCGCCCGAGTCGTTGAAGTTGTTGCGGGCGTTGCCCTCGTAGGTCGGGTCGCACATCCGGTCGAAGCCCTTGCCCTCGTCGTTGGGGATCTCCCGGCTGGCGCCGTCGGACTCACCCGGGGGCTTGATCCAGACATAGGCGTCGATGCCGGAGGCGGGGGCGGCGGTCGGACGCGCGCCGAGTCCGGCGCCGGCCTGGTTGCACCAGTTGCCGACGTGGATCCGGCCGTCGACCCGGCTGCCCTCGACGTAGGCGTTCACGTCGGTGCGCGGGCCGGGCCCGGTGGCCCTGTCGGGGCCGCCCCAGCCGTTGCGGGAGGTGTCGATCAGCATGCCGATCCCCGAGCGGAACCCGTTGCCGACCAGCTCCTGGCGGAATGCCTGCGCGAAGGACTGGTTGTCGACGTAGCGGTTCCAGTCCACCCAGGTCGACTGCCGCACGGACGTGCCGTTGACGGAGTCGTTGATGGAGTAGTGCGGCTCGGTCGTCGGCCCGTAGTTGGCGGTGTTGACGATGAAGCCGTGCACGTCGTCGACCGTCGCCTGACCGTGGGTGGCGGTCTGGTAGAAGAGGTCGGCGGAGGCCCCGAAGTTGTCGTCCCAGCCGATCCAGCCGTAGTGGCCGGCATCGATGTAGTTGTAGACGTTCGGGATGGCCCCGAGCTCGGAGAGGGCGTAGGAGACCCCCTCGACGTAGTTGCCGTTGGCCCGCATCGTGTCGCACTGCGGCGTCGCGGTGGCCCGCGGGGTCACGTTCGTCACCAGGTTCGGCAGCGAGTCGATCTCGATCACGGTGACGATGCGCAGATCGGCGTAGGCCGGGTCGGCGAGGATGTCGGCGATGACGTCGATGTACTCGCTCTTGTAGCGGTTGATCTCCGTCGGGCCCAGCTCGCCGTTGGAGGCGAGCGCGGCGCAGTCGCGGCCCGGCAGGTTGTAGATCACGACCTGGAAGACGAAGTCGTCACCGCCCGCCTGCTCCACGGCCTCGTCGAGGTGGTCGCGCAGGCCCATGCCGCCGTTGACCCCGTTGATGGCCGCGATCCGGTCCAGCCAGACACCGGTGGGCTGGTTCGCGATCCGGCTGCCGCCGGGCTCGGCGGCGGCGCGGGCCGACCACTCCGGGTTCACGTACACGTCGGCGCCGACGTACGGGTTGTCCACCCGGGTGCCGGGATCGCCCGGGTTACCGGGGTCGCCCGGGCCGCCGGGGGTGCCGTTGCAGGCGATGCCGTTGACGGAGAAGCTGGTCGGGGCGGTGTTGGTGCCCGAGTAGTTGAAGTTCGCCGAGGCGGTCACCGAACTGCCGGGCGCGATACGGGCGTTCCAGCCCGCGTCACGGACCGTGACGTTCTGCCCGGACTGCGACCAGGTGCCGTTCCAGCCGGACTGGAGCCGCTGGTTGCCCGAGTAGGCGTAGGTGAGGGTCCAGTTGGTGGTGGCCGTGTCACCGACGTTGTTGATCGTGACGTTGGCGGTGAAGCCCGAACCCCAGTCGTTCGCGGAGTAGTTGACGGAGCAGCCGAAGGCGGCGGCCGAGGCCGTCCCCTGCATGAGACCCCCGGTGCCCAGCGCCGCGGCGGCGAGCAGCCCCGCGGTGAACAGGGCGCCGCGTCTGTGACGGGGTGGGGGGTTGGTGCGGCTCATCGAGATCCTTTCGGTGGTTGCGGTGTCCGATGCCGTGCTTGCCGGGCGTCCCAGCGACCGGTATGACGCCCGTCCCCGGCGTCCGACCCTTGGAAGCGCTCCCACTCTTTGAAGGGAAGGTAGCGCCCGTCCGCCTCGTTCGCCAGAGTTCTGTTCAAGAATTGTGTTGGGTTGATGACCAGACATCGCAGCAAAGTCAAGGAAGTCACCTCGCTTACATGACCTCGCGTCAAAGGTCTTGACGCGTACTCGTCGCGGTCACATTCTTGGGAGCGCTCCCACTCTTTGCGTCCACTTGGCACTTTCTCTTGTGCCACACCCGCCACCACCGGCACCACAGACACCGTCCTCACCCCCCGACGAGCCGCAAGGAGGGACCGCTGTCATGCGGGTTCGCAGACGAGCACCAGCAGGGGCGCCGCCCCCATCCGAGGTCAGACGTCGGCGCGCCGCACGGCGCGGGCGCCTGGCCGCCCTGGTCGCGCTGGCGCTGCCGCTGGCCATGACGGCCGGGCTGAGCAACAGCGGCGACGTGCAGGCGGCGGCCGCCACCTGCAGCGTCGACTACACGGCGAACGACTGGGGCTCCGGCTTCACCGCCAACGTCACCATCCACAACCAGTCCACCTCGGCGATCAGCGGGTGGACACTGTCCTACGCCTACGCCGGCAACCAGCGCCTCCAGCAGGGCTGGAACGGCCGGTGGTCGCAGTCGGGGCAGACGGTGACGGTCACCAACGAGTCGTTCAACTCGACGATTCCGGCGGGCGGTTCCACCTCCGCCGGCGCCAACTTCAGCTACTCGGGCAGCAACACCGCGCCGACCACCTTCACGCTCAACGGCACGGTGTGCGGTGAGGACCCGGCGGAGCAGGCGGCCGTGGTCGCCACGCCCAGCTCGTTGGCCATCCAGCCGGGCCAGACCGGGACCTTCGGCATCCGGCTGAACACCCAGCCCACCTCGAACGTCACGGTCAACGTCGCCCGCACCAGCGGCAACACCGGGCTGACCATCTCGGGCGCGGCC
The DNA here is from genome assembly GCF_031845425.1 of Streptomyces millisiae. Classification (NCBI taxonomy): domain Bacteria; kingdom Bacillati; phylum Actinomycetota; class Actinomycetes; order Kitasatosporales; family Streptomycetaceae; genus Streptomyces; species Streptomyces millisiae. The sequence goes on along the minus strand of NZ_JAVREM010000014.1, from coordinate 108,186 downwards.
AGCAGGACCTTCACGCCGTCCAACTGGAACATCACCCAGAACATCACCATCGCCGCCGCGGCCACCGGCAGTGGCTCGGCGGTCTTCACGGCGTCGGCCACCGGCCACACCCCGGCCACCGTCACCGCGACCCAACTGGGCCAGGCGGACGGCGAGAACGAGCAGCGTTTCCTCGACCTCTACGACGAGATCAAGGATCCGGCGAACGGGTACTTCTCCGACGAGGGGATTCCGTACCACTCGGTGGAGACCCTGCTCGTCGAGGCGCCGGACCACGGTCACGAGACCACGTCCGAGGCCTACTCCTACCTGATCTGGCTGGAGGCCCAGTACGGCCGGGTGACCGGCGACTGGAGCCCCTTCAACGAGGCCTGGGGGATCATGGAGGAGTGGATGATCCCGGAGGCGAGCGAGCAGCCGACGACCAGCTTCTACAACGCCTCGTCACCCGCGACCTACGCCCCGGAGTCCACCAACCCGGCGAACTACCCGGCCCGTCTCGACCCGAGCGTGTCCGTCGGCCAGGACCCGTTGGCGGCCGAGCTGCGGTCGGCGTACGGGACGAGTGACATCTACGGGATGCACTGGATCCAGGACGTGGACGACGTCTACGGCTACGGCGACGTCTGCGGTGGCACCAGCGGCGACCCGACCTTCATCAACACCTTCCAGCGCGGCCCGCAGGAGTCCACCTGGGAGACCGTCCCCCAGCCCTCGTGCGAGGACTTCTCCTACGGCGGCCCCAACGGCTACCTGGACCTGTTCACCGGGGACAACTCCTACGCCCGGCAGTGGCGTTACACCAACGCCCCGGACGCCGACGCCCGCGCGGTCCAGGCCGCCTACTGGGCCAACCAGTGGGCCACGGAGCAGGGTAGGGCCTCGGCGGTCTCGGCCACGGTGGACAAGGCGTCCCGGATGGGCGACTACCTGCGCTACTCGCAGTACGACAAGTACTTCAAGCGAGTCGGCAACTGTGTCGGGGCGACCTCCTGCCCCGCCGGCAGTGGGAAGAACAGCGCGCACCGGCTGCTCGGCTGGTACTACGCCTGGGGCGGCGCGCTGGACACCTCGGCCGGCTGGTCCTGGCGGATCGGCTCCAGCTCCGCGCACTTCGGCTACCAGAACCCCATGGCCGCCTACGCGCTGAGCACCGACCCGGCGCTCATCCCGAACTCCCCGACGGCCGACGACGACTGGGCCGCCAGCCTGGACCGGCAGGTGGAGTTCTACCGGTGGCTGCAGTCCGCGGAGGGCGCGATCGCCGGTGGCGCGACGAACAGCTGGGAGGGCCACTACGCCACCCCGCCGTCCGGCACCCCGACGTTCTACGGCATGTACTACGACCCGCAGCCGGTCTACCACGACCCGCCGTCCAACCAGTGGTTCGGCATGCAGGCCTGGTCCATGCAGCGACTCGCTGAGTACTACTACGAGTCCGACGACCAGCTCGCCGGCCAGGTCCTCGACAAGTGGGTCGACTGGGTCCTCGGTGAGGTGACCATCGGCACCGGCGGCAACTACCGCATCCCGTCGACGCTCTCCTGGTCGGGCGCGCCCGACACGTGGAACGCGTCCAACCCGGGCGCGAACAACAACCTCCACGTCCGCGTCACCGAGTACACCCAGGACGTCGGCGTCACCGGCTCCCTCGCCAACGCGCTCTCCTACTACGCCGCCGCCACCGGCGACACCGCCGCCCAGCAGACGGCCGCCGGCCTGCTGGACGCGCTGTGGGAGAACTCGGACGGCATGGGCATCTCGGTGCCCGAGACCCGGCGCGACTACAACCGGTTCGACGACGAGATCTACATCCCCAGCGGCTGGCACGGCGTCATGCCCAACGGGGACGAGATCGAGCCCGGCTCCACCTTCGAGTCGATCCGCACCTTCTACCACAACGACCCCGACTGGCCGCAGGTCCAGGCATACCTGAACGGCGGCTCCGCGCCGACGTTCACGTACCACCGCTTCTGGGCCCAGGCCGACATCGCCATCGCGCTCTCGACCTACTCGGACCTCTTCGAGTAGCGGGTCGCGACAGCCGGTCGGCGATCGGCGGAGCAAGTCATCAGCAACACGGACAGACCGGAGCCCCGGGGCGGTCCCGCCCCGGGGCTCCGCCGTGTCCGAAACCACAGCCCCGCTATCGTGTTCGCCACCCCACACGGTCCATGGCAGAACGGGGAGAACATGGACTACTGCACGACCTGCCGCCGGCACCTCAACGGCGCGCTGATATGCCCGGGTTGCGGAGAACTGACCGACAACGCGACCAAGCACCACGACGAGACCGACGGCACGGCGGCCCTGCCGGAGGTCGCCGCCGGCCAGGACGCCGTCGTCGTCCACCACGACGCCCCCCGCCACGACGCCCCCCACGACGCCCCCCACGGTGACCAGCATGGCGACCACCCCGGTGACCACCGTGCTGACCGGCGCGGCGACGAGGCGGCGACCGCCGCGGCGGCGGCCGGGGAGACGGCCGGGGAGACGGCCGGGCAACTCGTGCCGGTCCCGGGCGGACGGCGCGCCGCCCACCGTGCCGTCCGGCGCAACGGCCGGCGCCGCTATCTGCTGGCCGCGGTGCTCGGCGTCGCGGTGCTGGGCGTCACGGTGGCCGAGGTCGGCGACGTCGGACTGCCGCCGGCGCTCAACCCCATCGGCTCCGGACGCGAGTCGGAGGCGGCGGACACCCCGACCACCCCGGAGGCCACCGCGGAGGCGAGCGAGTCCGCCGACGCCCCGGTCGAGCAGGTGACGGACTCCGCGTCGACCGACCCCGAGGAGAGCCCGTCGGACGCCGAGTCCACCGAGGAGTCGCCCGAGGAGACCACGCAGCCCCCGGTCGAGGAGGAGGGCTCCATCGAGACCTCCGCCGCGCCCACCACCTCGGCGCCCGACCCCGAGACCTCGGGGCCCACCGACCCCGAGCCCGACTCGCCCTCGCCCAGTGAGCCGGGGGAGCCGGAACCGGAGGAGCCGGAACCGAGCCCCACCGAGGACGACTGCTGGTGGATCTTCTGCTGACCGCCCCTCAACCCCCCGATCAGGCCCGCAGATAGGCCAGCACGGCCAGCACCCGGCGGTGGCTCTCACCGTCCACGCGCAGGTCGAGCTTCTGCAGGATGCTGCTCACGTGCTTGTTCACGGCGGCCTCCGTCACCTGCAGCGCCCGCGCGATCGCGGCGTTGGACAGCCCCTCGGCCATCCGGGCCAGGACCTCACGCTCCCGAGGGGTGAGGCGGCGCAGCGGATCGTGCCTGCGGTGCAGGAGCTGCCGGACGACCTCCGGATCCATGACGGTGGCGCCGCGCGCCACCCGGGCGACGGCCTCGGCGAACTCGGCGACCGCGCTCACCCGGTCCTTGAGCAGGTAGCCGAGGCCGCTGTCGCCGCCGAGGTCGAGCAGGTGGGCGGCGTAGGACTGCTCGATGTACTGGCTGAGCAGCAGGATCGGCAGGTCGGGACGGTCCTCGCGGAGCACGCGGGCGGCGCGCAGACCGTCGTCCCCGTGGTCCGGCGGCATGCGGACATCGGTCACCACGATGTCGGGGTGGTGCGCGCGGGCCGCGGAGAGCAGCGCGTCGGCGTCGCCCACGGCGGCCACCACCTGGTGGCCGAAGCGGGCGAGCACCCCCACGATCCCGTCGCGCAGCAGCGGCGAGTCCTCCGCGACGACGACGGTGAGCGGCGCGCTCGACGGGGAGGTCAGCGACACGGGAGCTCCACATGGAGGAGGGTGGGGCCGCCGGCCGGGCTGGATATGCGCAGCCGGCCGTCGGCGGCGGCGACGCGGTCGGCGAGGCCGACCAGCCCGCTCCCGCCGGCCGGATCGGCGCCGCCGACGCCGTCGTCGGTGACCGAGAGCACCAGGGTGTCGGCGCGGAGCCGGCCGTGCACCTCGGCCGCGGCCGCCCCGCTGTGCTTGGTGACGTTGGCCAGCGCCTCGGCGACGACGAAGTAGGCGGTGCTCTCCACCGCCGTCGGCAGGCGGTGCGGCAGCGCTATGTCGACGGCGACGGGGGTGGGTGAGCGGGTGGTGAGGTTGGCGACGGCCGCCGCCAGGCCCTGGTCGGTGAGCGCCTTGGGGTGGACGCCCTGGCTGAGCTCCCGCAACTCGCCCACGGCCTGCGTCAGCTCGCGCTGCGCGGTGGTCAACTGCCGGACGACCTGGGAGTCGGGCGGGGCGTCGAGCAGGGCCATGCCGAGCATCACGTTGACCGAGACGAGCCGCTGCTGGGCGCCGTCGTGCAGGTCGCGCTCGATGCGGCGGCGCTCGGCGTCGAAGGCGTCGACCAGGCGGGCCCGCGACGCGCGCACCTCCCGCAGCTCCCGGCCGAGCTCGCCGTCGCGCGGGGCCAGGATCAGCCGGGTCAGCGCCGCCCTGGCGCCGGCCCAGGCGGTGATCGTGTACGGCGCGGACGGCAGCATGGCGAGGCCCACCAGCACCCACGGCCAGGCGCCCGGGTCGTCGACGGGGGAGAGCGCCACCAGCACCGGCAGGACCAGTGCGAAGCCGAGGACCAGCACGTCCATCCACCACAGCGCGGTGAGCGAGACGGCGGTGAAGCCCAGCTCACGCCAGGTCGCCGGCTCGCGCAGCCGCGTCTCCAGCCAGGCGCGGAGCCCGGGCCGCGGCGGCGGCCGATGCGGGTCGGGCGCCGGGTCGGCGTCGACGAGGCGGAGCCGCCAGCGCTCGACCCGGGCCACGAGGATGCCGGAGAGGGCCACGGCGAGCAGCGGCACGATCCCGACGAGCAGCAGCAGCGAGGCGGCGCCGACCAGGGCGGTGACCAGCAGGACGACCGAGGTCAGCGCCCCGAACGCGACGCCCGAGAGCAGATAGCCGAGGGCCCGCCAGGGCCAGACGGAAGCGAGGAACCCCAGCGGGCGCTGGGCGAGCGCCTGCCAGGCCGTGCGGTGTTGCATGCCGGCCACGGTACGGGGTGCCCGGCGCCCGCGCGGTAGTGCTGGCACTACTCCGGTTCTCGCACTGGCGCGACTGTGCCGGCGCCGCCGGCCGGCTGGAATGGCTGACATGTTGATCCGCACCCTCCGCCGCCTGACCTGCGGGGCGCTCGCCGCCCTCGCCATCGGGTGGCCGGCCGCCCCGGCACAGGCCGCCGCCCAGGCGACCGGCGCCACGCTCGACCCCGCCGCCATCGACCGCTATCTGACCGACTACCTGGACGAGACGGGCCTGCCGGGCGCCGCCGTGGCGGTGACCAGGGGCGACGAGGTGGTGCACACCGCCGGATACGGGCACACGGCGGGCGGCGCCGAGATCACCGCGCGGACGCCGCTGCCGGTGGCCTCGCTCTCCAAGTCGATGACGGCGACCGCGGTGGTGCGTCTCGCCGAGGCCGGCGCGCTCGACCTGGACCAGCCGGTGCGGCGCTACCTGCCGGAGTTCACCATGGCCGACCCCCGGGCCGCCGGGATCACCGTCCGGCAGCTGCTCAACCAGACCTCGGGCATGGCCGACTCCGCCTACCCGGACCTCACGCGCCCGCAGCCGGACACCCTGGAGGAGGCGGTCGCGGCGATGCGCGGGGCCAGGCTCGCTGCCGACCCCGGCACGGCCTGGAGCTACCACAACCCCAACTACTCCGTGCTCGGCCGGCTGGTGGAGGTGGTCGCCGACCGGCCGTTCGCCGAGTACCTGGCGGACGAGGTGTTCGGGCCGCTCGGCATGGCGGACACGGTGTCGGTCGACACCACCGACGACATGCCGGACCACGCCAGGGGCCACGTCCGCGCCTACGGCATGGTGTTCGAGAGTTCCCACCCGCGCTGGTTCACGGCCGGCGGCTTCGGCGTCGTCTCCACCGCCGAGGACCTGGCCCGCTGGCTGGTCGGGCAGCGCGGCGAGCGCGTGATATCGGCCGAGGGCGTAGCCCTCACCCACACCCCTCCGGAGGGTGAGGACTACGCCATGGGCTGGCGGACCAGCCAGCCAGGCGAGGAGCCCCGGCGGATCGAGCACACCGGCCAGCTCCTCACCCACAACGCGATGCAGACGCTGCTCCCGGAGAGCGGCACGGGCATCGCCGTCGTGACCAACACCGGGATGCTCTCCGGGGACGACGCCCAGCTGATCGTCGACGGCCTGGTCGAGCTCGCCGAGGGCCGCACCCCGTCCGTCACCCGGCCGTTCTCGATGACCGCCGATCTCGTGCTGGGCGCCCTCACGCTGCTCGCCCTCGGTCTCGCGACGCTGGGCGTGGTGCGGTCCGGGCGCTGGGCGCGGCGGGCGGCGGCCCGGGCCTGGTGGCGCACGGCGCCGCGGCTGCTGCCGTACGCGCTGCCCGTCCTGCTGTTCATATGGCTGACCGACCTGGTCGGCGCGGCCATGCACCGGCAGGGCACGCTCTCCCAACTCGGCCTCGCCTGGCCCGCCCTGGTGATCTGGGCGGCCGGCAGCGTGCTGGCGGCCGTCGTGGTGCTCGCGGCGCGCGGGGTGGCCGTGGTGCTGGTCAGGCGGGGAGCCGCGTGACGGCCCGGTCACTGCCGTGCAGGGCGCCGAGCAGCATCGGGAGGGAGGCGCGCAGCTCGCGACCCCAGTAGGGAGGGGAGTGGGTGCCGGAGTGGAAGTGCGTCGTCAGCTCGGCGCCCGCGGCGCGCAGCCGGTCGGCGAGGACCAGGTTCTCCGCGAGCATCACGGCCTCGGTGGGCGAGTACACGTCCTCGGGGAACGGCTCCTCCGGGTCCTCGAGCCCGGGGATCTCCTCGTCCGGCTCGGTGCCCGGCGGGTCGAGCGGCCCGAGTCGGCCGTCGCCGCAGGACAGATAGAGGGGCACGGCGGCGAGCCGCTCGACGTGGTGGCCGGGATCGTGGCCGCGCCAGACGTCGGCCTGGAGTTCGGGATCGCCCCAGAGCGCGAGCCAGTCCATGCCCAGGTAGGTCATCCCGGCGCGCACCGCCCGCGGATGGCGGCTGGGGTGGACGAAGCCGCTGTAGCTGGCCGCGGCCCGGAAGAGCCCGGGATGTCGGGCGGCGTAGGACAGCGCGCCGAACCCACCCTGGGAGAGCCCGGCGGCCACCCGGCGCCCACCGGCTCCGTACCGCTCCTCGACCAGCGGCAGCACCTCCCGCAGGTGGTACGACTCGACACGCGGCGGACCGCCGGCGCCGTGGTTCCACCAGTCGGTGTAGAAGCCGTACAGCGGCATGTCCGGCATCACCACCAACACGTCCCGCAGCTCCGGCAGGTCCTGGACGCCGAAGTCCACCGTCCACGTCAGGTGGTCGCCGTCCCCGCCGGGCAGCAGCCACAGCACCGGCCACCGGTCGCCGGCCCGGCGCCGCGCCCACCCGGCCGGGGTGAGCAGCCGCACCCGGCCCCGGCCGCCGAGCGCCGGAGAGTCGAACGACAGGTCGACGAGCCGCTCGCCGACCGCCGTCTCACGCACGGCCCGTGGCGGGCGCGGCGCGGCGGCCGCCGAGGGCGCCGCGGCGAGCGCGGCCGCGCCGGCCAGCGCGGCCAGGCACGACCTGCGGGTGAGGGGGAGGTGGGCGGCGGAGTCGCTGAGAGGGCGCACGGCTTGCCTTTCGTCACACCTGGCGGGCCCGGCCAGTCTCCGTCCCGGCCCCGCCCCCGGCATCCGCCGAGCGCGGTCGGCCGCTACTCCCCGCGGAGTACCGGCCCGTGGCGCCTCGCCGCACGCGGGAGGGCCCCGGTCGACATCGACCGGGGCCCTCGTCGGGGAAGGTGGGGAAAGCGGTGCTACGCCTCGTCCCCGAAGAGCGAGGTGTAGGTGGAGAGGGCGATGGCGATGTCGGCCTGGGCCCAGAAGCGGTGGTAGGTGAACGTCGGCGCGGGGCCGCCGTTCAGGTACTCCTCCACCTGCGGGTAGTTGGGGTCGTCCTGGTAGAAGGAGCGGATCGACTCGAAGGTCGAACCCGGCTCGATCGTGTCCCCGTTGGGCATGGTGCCCTGCCAGCCGCTGGGGATGTAGATCTCGTCGTCGAACCGGTTGTAGTCCGCCCGGGTCTCCGGCACCGCCACCCCGAGGTCGTCCGAGTTGGCCGTCAGGGCCTCCAGCAGCCCGGCCGCCGTCTCCTGAGCCGCCGTGTCGCCGCTGGCGGCCGCGTAGTAGGAGAGGGTGTTGGCCAGGGAGCCGGTGATGCCGACGTCCTGGGTGTAGTCGACGACGCGGACGTGGAGGTTGTTGTTCGCGCCCGGGTTGGCGGCGTTCCACGTGTCGGGCGCGCCCGACCAGGCCAGGGTGGAGGGGATCTGGAAGTCCCCGCCCGTCCCGACGGTGACGTTGTCCAGCACCCAGTCGACCCACTTGTCGAGGACCTGGCCGGCGAGCTGGTCGTCGGACTCGTAGTAGTACTCGGCCAGGCGCTGCATGGACCAGGCCTGGAAGCCGAACCACTGGTTGGACGGCGGGTCGTGGTAGACCGGCTGCGGGTCGTAGTACATGCCGTAGAACGTCGGGGTGCCGGACGGCGGGGTGCCGTAGTGGCCCTCCCAACTGTTCGTCGCGCCACCGGCGATCGCGCCCTCCGCGGACTGCAGCCACCGGTAGAACTCCACCTGCCGGTCCAGGCTCGCCGCCCAGTCCGAGGCACCGGTCGCCGAGTTGGGCCGCAGGGCCGGGTCCTCGCTCAACGCGTAGGCCGCCATCGGGTTCTGGTAGCCGAAGTGCGCGAAGCTGGAGCCGATCCGCCAGGACCAGCCGGCCGAGGTGTCCAGCGCGCCGCCCCACGCGTAGTACCAGGACAGCAGCCGGTGGGAGCTGTTCTTGCCGCTCCCCGCCGGGCACGACGAGGCACCCACACAGTTCCCGACCTGCTTGAAGTACTTGTCGTACTGCGCGTACCGCAGGTAGTCGCCCATCCGGGAAGCGCGCTCCACGGTGTCGGCCACCTGGGCCGCGTTGCCCTGCTCGCTGGCCCACTGGTTGGCCCAGTAGGCGGCCTGCACGGCACGGGCGTCGGCGTCCGGGGCGTTGGTGTAACGCCACTGGCGGGCGTAGGAGCTGTCCCCGGTGAACAGGTCGAGGTAGCCGTTGTCACCGCCGTAGGAGAAGTCCTCGCACGAGGGGTGCGGAACGGTCTCCCAGGTGGACTCCTGCGCACCTCGCTGGAAGGTGTTGATGAACGTCGGGTCGCCGCTGTTCCCGCCGCAGACGTCGCCGTAGCCGTAGACGTCGTCCACGTCCTGGATCCAGTGCATCCCGTAGATGTCACTCGTCCCGTACGTCGACCGCAGCTCGGCCGCCAACGGGTCGGAGCCCACCCGGACGCCGGGGTCGAGCGGCGCCGGGTAGTCGGCCGGGTTGGTTGACTCGGGCGCGTACGTGGCCGGTGACGAGGCGTTGTAGAAACTGGTCGTCGGCTGTTCGCTGCTGTCCGGGATCATGTACTCCTCCATCAGATCCCAGGCATCGTTGAAGGGGCCCCAGTCGCCGGTCACCTGACCGTACTGGGCCTCCAGCCAGATCAGATAGGAGTAGGCCTCGGACGTGGTCTCGTGCCCGTGGTCCGGCGCCTCGACGATCAGCGTCTCCACCGAGTGGTACGGAATCCCCTCGTCGGAGAAGTACCCGTTCGCCGGATCCTTGATCTTCTCGTAGAGCTCCAGGAACTCCTGCTCGAACTGGAGCAGCCGAGGCTCGTCCGCGCTGGCGCCGCCGGCGGTGGCCGTCAGGCCCAGGGGCATGGACAGGGCGAGGGCGCCGGTCAACCACAGTCGTTGCCTGGCCCTGCGCGCTCGCTTTCTGGCTCTTGTGGGGGTGGTGCTCGCTGATCCACGTGGGATCCGCATCGCGCCTCCTCGCGGCTCGTGGGGGGTGAGGAGCTGCGCGCGCGCCGTGGGGTGGCGCACACACGGAAAGTGCCCTCAGAGGACGCCAGTGGGAGCGCTCCCAAGGATTGAGGCATTGATTGCAGGCGTCAACCCCCTTGACGAAACTGCCTGTTTCAGGGCAGGTCAGCGGTCAATTCTCGAACGCCCCCTTGGCGGGAAGGGGTCGAATGGCCTACGGTCCCTTCAACCAGTGGGAGCGGTCCCAAGCTGTCAGGCGTCGAGGACGGCGCGCCGGACGAACCGGAGTCGCTCCGAATGCACCCCCACATCCCCCACACGAACCCCCACAGCCACCCCCACCACCATCCGGACGCCCGCGGCGGTCCGGTCCGCCGGCCGCCGGTCCCGCGCGGCCGCCCCGGCCGGGTCCGGCCCCGCGTGGCACCGCCGCGAGGCCCCGGGAGACGTTTCCGTTAGCGACCGTGGCGCCCTCGTCGGCCGGCCGCCGGCCGCCGGCGTGCTCGCGCCCACCGGGCCGCGTCGCCCTGCCCGAACACCGGCACGGCGACCGCGATGGCCGGCATCCATGACGTCACGACGTTCCGTCGCGCGGCGCCCCCGCCGCGTCCGGCGGCATCGACGCACCGCGAAACAACCAGCGAATAACTGGAGGAAGAGCAGCGATGAGCCGCACAGAACACCCCCCACACCGGCGACGCGCACGCCGCTCGGCGTTCGCGGCCGGCGCCCTGGCCGGCGCCTTCGCCATCACGCTCAGCACGCTCGGCATGGCCTCGGCGAACGACGACCCCGGGACCCTGGCGCGCGTGGACAACCCGTACGTCGGCGCCGACGTGTACGTGAACCCGGAGTGGTCGGCCCGCGCCGCCGCCGAGCCGGGCGGCTCGGCGATAGCGAACGAGCCCACCGGCGTCTGGCTGGACCGGATCGCCGCCATCGAGGGCGTCAACGGCGGCATGGGCCTGCGTGACCACCTCGACGAGGCCGTGGAGCAGGCCGGCGGTTCGCCGCTGGTGTTCCAGGTCGTGATCTACAACCTGCCGGGTCGCGACTGTTCGGCGCTCGCCTCCAACGGCGAGCTGGGCCCGACGGAGATCGACCGCTACAAGACCGAGTACATCGACGTCATCGCCGACATCCTGCGGGAGTACGAGAACGAGGCGAACCTGCGGGTCTCCGCGGTGATCGAGATCGACTCGCTGCCGAACCTCGTCACCAACGTCAGCCCGCGCCCGACGGCCACGCCGCAGTGCGACACGATGAAGGCCAACGGCAACTACGTCGAGGGCGTCTCGTACGCGCTGTCGGAGCTGGGCTCGGTCGGCAACGTCTACAACTACATCGACGCCGGCCACTACGGCTGGATCGGCTGGGACGACAACTTCGGCGCCTCGGCGGACCTCTTCCACCAGACCGCCACGCACGGCGAGGCGACGGTCGACGACGTGACGGGCTTCATCGTCAACACGGCCAACTACGGCCCGACGACCGAGCCGTACTACTCGATCAACGACTCGATCAACGGCACCCCGGTGCGGCAGTCGGAGTGGGTGGACTGGAACCGCTACGTCGACAACCAGTCCTTCGCGCAGGCCTTCCGCCAGGAGTTGGTGAGCACCGGCTTCAACTCCAACATCGGGATGCTGATCGACACCTCCCGTAACGGCTGGGGCGGTTCCGACCGGCCCACCGGGCCCGGCCCGCGCACCGACGTGAACGCCTACGTCGAGGGCAGCCGCGTCGACGGCCGCATCCACGCCGGCAACTGGTGCAACCAGGCCGGCGCCGGCCTGGGCGAGCGCCCGACGGCGGCCCCCGCCTCCGGTATCGACGCCTACGTCTGGATCAAGCCCCCGGGTGAGTCCGACGGCGCCAGCCGGGAGATCCCCAACGACGAGGGCAAGGGCTTCGACCGGATGTGCGACCCGACCTACCAGGGCAACCCGCGCAACAACAACAACCCCTCGGGCGCCCTCCCGGACGCCCCGCTCTCCGGCCACTGGTTCTCCGCGCAGTTCCAGGAGCTCCTGGACAACGCCTACCCGCCGCTGTGAGCCGGTAGGAACACCGATCACCCCCTGAGGTGCGGGGCCGGGGCATCAGCCCCGGCCCCGCACTCCGTCGCCCGGTGCGTCAGTGCCACATCCGCAGGTAGGGCCAGGACTCGGGGCCCGGCAGGCCGTCCACCCCCACGGTCCCGCTGCCGAAGGTGCTGTTCACCCACCGCTGGAGCGCCCGCATGGCGTTCTGCGAGTTCGATCCGAAGATGCCGTCGACGGTGCCGGGGTTCATGTCCGAACGCCCGAGGTCCGCGCTGGCCCGCCGGAGCGAGCACTGCGCCTCGATGCCCGAGGACGTGACCCCCGTGGTGGACGGGATGGCGGTCATCCCGCTGTAGTAGCCGTAGTACCAGCGCCCGTTGTCGAACTCGGCGTTGGCACAGGAGTAGGCCGCGGCGCCGACCTCCCCCGCGGCGGCCGCCCCCGACGCCGGCAGCGCCAGCGTGCCGGCCAGCGCGAGCGCGGTGGCCGCGAGGACGACGCGCTTGCGCCTCGCCGTGCGCGGCGGCCGAGGGCCGGGGGATGGGGTGGTACCCGCTGTGCGTCGGTTCATGACTACCTCCACGCCGTGTTGTCTCGTCTCCGTCTCCGGTTCCGAGAGCCAAATCTGGCGGCGGGGGCTTTCACCGCGCTTTCATGCCGCGACCGGTGCCGCGACCGGCGCCGGGGCGAGCGGCGCCCGTGGCCCGTCCCCGCTCACGGCACCAGGCCCAGTTGGGCGGTCGCCGCGTCCACGGTCTGGGACAGCAGGACGGCGATCGTCATCGGCCCGACGCCGCCCGGCACGGGGGTGATCAGACTCGCCCGGCCCAGCGCGCCCTCCGCGTCGATGTCGCCGACGTTCCCCGCGTTGTACCCCGCGTCCACCACGACCGCGCCCGGCCTGATGTCCTGGCCGCGGATGAGCCTTGGGCGGCCGACCGCCGCGACCAGGACGTCGGCCTCCCGTACCACCGAGGACAGGTCCTCCGTACGGGAGTGGCAGTACGTCACCGTGGCGTCGCGGGCCAGCAGCAGCATGCCGACCGGCCGGCCGAGGATGGCGCTGCGGCCGACGACGACCGCCCGCTTCCCGGCGAGGTCGACGTCGTACGCGTCGAGCAGCCGCATGATGCCGCCCGGTGTGCACGAGACGAAGCCCGGCAGGCCGAAGCTCATCGCGGCGAAGGAGTGCGTCGTGACGCCGTCGACGTCCTTCTCCGGCGCGATGGCCTCGAACGCGGCCCGCTCGTCGATGCCGGGCCCCGCCGGGTGCTGGAGCAGGATGCCGTGCACGTCGGGGTCCCGCGAAAGACCCTCGATGGTCTCGACGAGCTGGGCGGTGGTGGTCGTGGCCGGCAGCGGGACGTGCCGTGAGGTGATGCCGACCTTGGCGCACCGGGCGCGCTTCATCCGGACGTAGGTGACGGAGGCCGGGTCCTCGCCGACCAGCACGGTGGCCAGGCAGGGCGCGACGCCCGTGCGCCGGGTGAGCGTGGCGGCCCGGTCGGCCGTCTCCGCCAGCACCCGCCTGGCCAACGCCGTGCCGTCCATCAGTTCCGCGGTGTGTACATGGGGCATGCCGTGCTCCCGAGCATCGTGACGACAACGCCCAGGCGCACGGCATCAACCCGTTCCGGGGGCCGCTCCCCGGTGGTGCTCCACCTCAGCGCCAGTCACGGCCCACGGCCACTGTAGTTCAGATGCCGATCCGACCGGTCCCGGCACCGTTCGTCACGATGGTTCTGACGTCCGCCGCGTTGTCCAGCGTGTAGGAGTAGTACGTCGCCGGGTTCTCGACCGAGCCGCCGACGACCGGTTCGCCGGCCTCCTCGCCGACGAAGACGTTGTTCCGCTCCACGATCCGGCCGTCGGGTCCCGAGTAGCTGTTGGTCATGGGCTCCTCGACGTCCTCGAAGTAGTTGCCCTCGATCCAGCAGCCGGAGTCCGCCTGGCAGGCCGGGCCGGTGTCGGAGTTGCGGTGGTAGTAGTTGTTGTAGATGTGCACCGGCTCGCCGAAGCGGACGCGGGGGTTGCGTTGCGGCGTCCGGTCGTACCAGTTGTGGTGGTAGGTGACCTTCAACCGACCGGTGTCCTGGGCCGCGTTGTCGTCGTCGTGGCCGAGCAACATGTTCTTGGTGTGGTCGTGGGTGTGGTTCCAGGAGACGGTGATGTAGCTGGCGCCGCGCTTGATGTCGATCAGTCCGTCGTAGCCCTGGGCCAGGTCGTTGTGGTCGATCCAGATGTGGTGGCTGAACATCTGGACGTTGATCGAGTCGTCGCTGGCGTCCCGGAAGTTCAGGTTCCGGATGATGATGTTGTGCACCGCGTTCGCGGGCGGCGAGGTGACGGAGTCGTCCGCCGGCAGGCCGATGTTGAAGCCGCCGCCGGTGATGCCCGAGTCGGCGCCGAGCCCGATGACGGTCTTGTCGGAGCTGATGTCGTACATCCCGTCGGGCAGCGTGATCATGCCGTTCACCTGCACGATCCGTGGCCCCTCGGCGCGGATCTCGGCGATCAGGTCGGCCGCCGTCGACACGGTGACCGTCGGCCCGCCGGCACCGCCGGTGGTGCCGTTCTGACCCCAGGCGTTGACGGACGCGAAGCCGGTCGGAGCCGCCTCGGCCGCCACGTCGGAAGCCGTCTGCCGGCCGGACGAGTCGGTCGCCGGCGTGGCCCCGGAGAGGGCCAGCGTGGCGACGGCCGCCGCCGCGAGGACGTTCAGTCTCATCGTGAGCCTCATCGTGAACCTCCGCCGCTCAGATCCTGCCGACGCCCACGCCGGCCGGCACGGTGGACGGCAGGGTGCGCGGGTCGTCGGGCGTGTAGGAGTAGTAGGTGCGCGGCTCGACCACGGTCCCCAGGGTCTGGGGCGTGCCCGAGTTCACGTACACGTTGTTCCGTTCCACCACGCGTCCCGGGCCGCTCTCGTCGTAGCCGGAGTAGACGGGGTGGGGCACGTTCTCGAAGTAGTTGGCCTCCACCAGCACGCCGGCGTCCTCGGTCGAGGCCACGCCGTAGAGCGCGTTGTTCCGGTAGTAGTTGTTGTAGACGTGCACGGGCTCGGCGAACCGCACCCGCGGGTGCCGCTGCTCGGTGCCGTCGAAGAAGTTGTGGTGGTACGTGACGCGCAGCCTGCCGCGGTCGGCGGTGTAGCTGTCGGAGTGCCCGACCAGGCAGGTCTTGCTGTGGCTGTGGAAGTGGTTCCAGGAGACGGTGACGTAGTCGGACTGCCGCTTGATGTCGAGCAGGCCGTCGTAGCCGTCGGAGAAGTCGCAGTGGTCGATCCACACGTGGTGGGCCGAGTTGGTGACGCTGACCGAGTCGTCCGAGGCGCCGGTGAAGCGGAGGTTGCGGATGACGACGTTGTTGCCGGGGCGGGTGGTGGAGCCGAGCTGGAGCCCGCCGCCGGTGATCTCCGCCGTCGAACCGACGCCGATGATCGACTTGTTGGCGACCACGGTCACCATGTCGTCCACCTGGACGCGGCCGGACACCAGGATCACATAGGGCGTGTTGGCGCCGGCGAGGCTCGCCAGGTCCGTGCCGTTGGTCACCGTGACGGTGGGTCCCGCGACGCCGCCGGTGGTGCCGTTCTGGCCGAGGGCGTTGACGGAGGCGAAGCCGTCGGCCGTCGAGGCGAACGTCCGCCGCGCGGCGTGTGCCGTACCCGTCGTGACGTTGGCGGTGGCGAGTGCGGCGGCGGTCGCGGCGGTGCCGGCGAGCAGCCCGCGCCGGCTGATCGGGGAACGGTGGTCCTTCATCGCGTCGCTCCTCAGATCTTCCCGGTGCCCACGCCGGCCGGGACCGTGCTGGGCAGCGTCGACGGGTTGTCCGGGGTGTACGCGTAGTAGGTGCGGGGCTCCACGACCGTGCCGAGGGTCTGGGGCGTGCCGCTGCCCGCGTACACGTTGTCGCGCTCGACGACCCGTCCCGGGCCGCTCTCGTCGTAGCCGGAGTAGACGGGGTGGGGCACGTTCTCGAAGTAGTTGGCCTCCACCAGCACGCCCGCGTTCTCCGTCGAGGCCACGCCGTAGAGCGCGTTGTTCCGGAAGTAGTTGTTGTAGACGTGGACCGGCTCGGCGAACCGCACCCGCGGGTGGCGCTGCCGGCTGCCGTCGAAGTAGTTGTGGTGGAACGTCACCCGCAGCTTGCCGGTGTCCTGGCTGGCGTTCCCGTCGGAGTGGCCGATGAGGATCGACTTGTCGAAGCCGTCGAAGTGGTTCCAGGACACCGTGATGTAGTCGGCGGCCCGGACGATGTCGATGGCGCCGTCGAGTCCGTCGGCGAAGTAGCAGTGGTCGATCCAGATGTGGTGCGAGTCCTGCTGCACGCTGATCGCGTCGTCCTCGGCGCCGACGAAGCGGAGGTTGCGGATGATCACGTTCTGCCGGCGGTACATGTCCAGGCCGCCGCCGGCGATGGTGGCGTTCGCCCCCAGGCCGACGACGGTCTTGTTGGACCGCAGCGCCTGCTTGCTGGTGATGTTGATGGTGCCCTGCACCTGGATCGTGTAGGGCTCGTTGCGGTCGCAGTAGTCCAGGAAGGTGTCGGCGTCGCTGACCGTCACCACCGGCGCCCCGGCACCGCCCGTGGTGCCGTTCTGGCCGAGGGCGTTGACCGAGGCGAAGCCGTCGGGCGTCGAGGCGAACGTCCGCGGTGCGGCGTGTGCCGTGCCGGTCGTCGCGGCCCCGGTGGCGAGTGCGGCGGCGGTCGCGGCCGTGCCGGCCAGCAGCCCGCGCCGGCTGATCGAGGGACGGCGTGCGAAGTCCTGCGTGCTCATGGCGGTTCTCCTCGGCTCGTCAGATCTTCCCGACGCCGGCCCCGGCGGGGACGACGGTGGGCACGGTGGAGGCGGGGTCTGCGGTGTAGGCGTAGGACTGGCTCGGGGCGGTGACGGTGCCGCGCGTCTCGATCTCGTGGTTGCAGTCCACGAGGATGTTGTCGCGCTGGACGAGGCGCCCGAGATCGCCGCTGAAGTCCACCCGGGCCGGGTTGTTGACGCTGAAGAAGTAGTTGCCCTCCAGCGTCACGCCGGCGTTCATCGTCGAGGCCACGCCGTAACTGCTGTCGCGGTAGTAGTTGTTGTAGACGTGCACCTCGCCGAAGCGGACCCGCGGATTGCGCTGGTCGGAGGCGTCGAAGTAGTTGTGGTGGTACGTCACCCGCAGCCGGCCGGTGTCCTGCGCGGCGTTCTCGTCGTCGTGCCCGACGAGCGACGTCTTGTCGTGGTCGTGAAAGCGGTTCCAGGAGACGGTGACGTAGTCCGAACCGCGCTTGATGTCCACCGCGCCGTCGTCGCCGTTCGAGAAGTCGTTGTGGTCGATCCAGACGTGGTGCGAGAACATCTGCACATTGATCAGGTCGTCGGTGGCGCCGTCGAACGCGATGTTGCGGATGATCACGTTGTGCACGGCGTTCGCGGGCGGCGAGGTGGTGTCGTCGTCCACCGGCAGGCCGATGTTCAGCCCGCCGCCGGTCAGCCGCGCCGTGCTGCCCAGGCCGACGATGGTCTTGTCCGAGGCCACGTCGTGCATCCCGTCGCTGTCACCGGTCGGCAGCGTGATCACGCCGCTGACCTGTACGATCAGCGGCTCGGGACGGGCGATGTAGTCCAGGAACTGCGCTGCGGTGGTGGCCGTCACGGTGGCCCCGCCCGCGCCGCCGGTCGTGCCGTCCTGTCCCAGCGCGTCGACGGAGGCGAACCCGTCGGCGACGGCGAGCGCGCCGGGGGCGGCGCCGGCGGTGGGGGGCAGGAGCGCGGCCACGGCCGCGAAGAGGATGGTTCCGAGGGATAACTTCGTGGGAATGCGCACAGGTTGTTCCCTTCCGTGGGGGCGAAGGGGCGACTCCGCGCGCGCCGGAAGGTGGTCCCACACCTTCGGGGCGCAAGCGCTTTCTAGAGCGTGCCGACAAGGTAAGCGCTTGCCGCGCCCATGTCAACGAGCCGCGAGCAGGGGAAAACGGGCCCGTCGTCGCCAACGGTCCCCGTCGCTGCCCCAGAGCTCGACCGCGTGGACGCTGGCGCCGAGCGGCAGCCGCCCGGCCAGCGCGGCCTCCGCCTCCCGGTACACGTCCTCCACCTGACCGTGCGCGACGGTCAGATGCGGCACGACCTCCGCGAACGCGCCGCCGTACGGCGGGACTTCGGGCCACCGCGCCACCACGGCCTCGGTCAGCGCCCGCACCGGGCCTGCCGGCTCCGGCGCGAGATACAACACGTCGGGAAATCGCCCGAACCCTTCGAACCGGACATCGAACGGTCGGTGCGCGGCGAACAGTTGCCGCAGCTCCCCGAGCACTCCGTCATCGATCCGGGCCACGTCCAGGAACGGCACCAGCACCGTCACATGCGCCGGCACCCCGGCCGCCGCCGACCGGTCGAACCGCCGCCGCCACCCCCCGACCACCGGCTCGGCCGCCTCCACCACGACCAACAGGGCCGTCTCCCCGACGCGGTACGGCACGGGACTCACCCCTCCCGGCCGAACGCCCCGGCCCGCGCCGCGTCGACGAACCCCCGCCAGGCACCGGGCGTGAGCACCAGGGCGGCGCGGGCCCGGTCCTTGGTGTCCCGGACGATCTGCGTGCCATCGGCCAAGCGGCCATGCTCCAGGCAGTTGTTACCGCTGTTGCTGTAGCTACTGACGTGCCACCGCGCGCCGGCCGCCTCGCGCTGAGCTGTCATTCCTCGCCCCTATGCCTGCCGGGAGTACTCCTCCATGAGCGCTTCGATGTGCGTCCTGGAGTCTGCGGGTGACATCGCCGCAGCGGTGTGATCGTCCCATGCCCGCAAGTACCGCTGCACGTCCCGCTCCTGCTCCAGCAACGTACTCGCGGACAGGTGCTCAAGCCACACGTAGTCGGCGGGTGGGGCGCCCTTCATAGTGAGGACTGAGTATGGCGTGTACTGGTCGGGCGGAAGAGACCGCCGCAGCGGCAGGACCTGGATGTTCACGTTGCGGCGCTTGCTCAGCGTCAGCAGGTGCTCCAACTGCTCGGCCATCGTTCGCGCCGAGCCGACCACGGAGTGCAGCACCGTGACGTCAAGCACCGCTCGCAGTCGCACCTGCCGGTTCTCCAGGAGTTCCTGCCGCTTGCGGCGGGTCTCCCGCATCACCTTGGCGTCCTGCTCCGTGCGCTGGTGCCGGAAGATCTCGCTCATGTACTCCTCGGTCTGCAACAGCCCGGGGACGACCTGGTTCTCGTAGGTTCGGATCAGCGAACTGTCGGCTTCCAGCGTCAGGTAGTCGCGGAGGTCGTTGTGCAGCAACGGGCCCTGGGCCGTCCACCAGTCGCGGGTGCGGAGCTTTGCCGCGAGGCGCTTGAGGTTCTGCCGGTCCTTCTCACTCTCGACGCCGTAGAGCGTCATCAGATGGTCGAGGTCGAGTGGGCGGATGCCCTGCAGACCGGCCTCGATCTTGCTGATCTTGGGCTGCCCGCTCTGGAGTTCGCGGGCCGCGTCGCCCATGGTCAGCCCCGCGGCTTCGCGTAGTCGTCGAAGCTCGTTCCCGAGTCGACGGCTGCGCATCGTGGGCATCTCGGTCTTCGCCATGGGAACCATCATGGTCGCGAAATCCGATGTTCGACAACGGGCGTTCAGGTGTTCGCCGCTTCGCCCGAACTCAAAAGGAATACTTGCGATTCGAATGGCTCCTGCGTCACCGTGGACGTCCACAGGCTCGGCAGGAAGGGGAGGACCCTTGGGCGAGAACGAGACGACGTCGGAAGAGGTGTGCACCGAGCTTCGGCGCCTGCTGGGGAAGGTCCACGTCGAGCTACCGGAGCTGGGGGCTCGAGACGGCCAGCGCGGCAGCGTGGCCGTTCACCTCGGCGGCTGCTCCCTGGAGTCGGCTCGGCGGCTGGCCGAGTTGCTGCATGAAGTGCCGGTGGCCATGCCGGCCGAAGGGGCGCTCGTCTTCGACCAGGACGCGCAGACCGTCGCCGTCGTGGCCGAGCAGGTGCCCTCGTTCCTCTGGCTGCGGCTGCCTGACGTCGAGGAGTGCCGCTGGCAGGCGGACCCGAGGCTGGTCCGTCCCGTTGTCAAGGGGGAAGGTTCGGGGTTTGGCTCGGCCGAGTGACCCGTACCGAGCACCCGTCAGCCATCAATCCATGACCGAAACCCGTAGCGCCTCGTTGCCAGGAGTGGGTAGCTCTCAGAGCAACAGCGCTGCAACAACGCGCAACAACGACACAAGGGAGGCAGCGATGTCGCTGCGCTTCATCGGGATCGATCCGGAGACCGGCGGGGGGAACTGCCCGGCGGTCTGGGTGGACACGGTCAGGAAGCCGGAGCCGGAGCTCCTGTTCCAGGGATGGCTGGCCGACGCCGCGACCCAGGCCGAGTGCCTGAGGGACAGTCCCCGACCCGACACCGAGGCCATCGTCCGACTTCCGGCCCGCATGGTGCCGCTCATCAGGGAGGCGTGCGATGCCGCGGAACGTGCCTGGGTTCGATGAACTGCTCGACTCGGCGACGCGCAGGGCCGCGCACCTTGAGTTGCGCGACCACTACGGTGTCGACGAGGAGAGGCAGATGGTGTCGGCCTGGCGGGCCAACGGCGCGGTGCCCGCCTACGACTCGGAGTTCTGGCGACCCTGGGTGTCACTGGTCGAGCGGACGGTGGCCCGAGGTGTGCAGGTGCGGCGAGCGCGAGTCGTGTCCCAACCGGTCACCGAGTACATCCGCTTCGAGCACGCCATCACCGATGTGAACTTGCGGGCCGGGGAACAGGTGCGCTGGCTGTCGAGGCGACAGGCATGCGATCTCGCGCTCCCAGGAAACGACTTCTGGCTGATCGACGATAAAGTCGTTCGCTTCAACATCTTCTCCGGTGACGGGGCGGCCCTCGAACCCGAGATGTCCGAGGACGCGTCGGTGATCAAGCTGTGTGCCGACGCCTTCGACGCGGTATGGGAGCGGGGTGTTCCGCACACGGAGTTCACCGTCTGACACATCACGCACCGGGACAGCCACTCGATG
The DNA here is from genome assembly GCF_031845425.1 of Streptomyces millisiae. NCBI lineage: Bacteria > Bacillati > Actinomycetota > Actinomycetes > Kitasatosporales > Streptomycetaceae > Streptomyces > Streptomyces millisiae. The sequence goes on along the minus strand of NZ_JAVREM010000014.1, from coordinate 87,380 downwards.
ACCGCTTCACCCTCGTCCGCCGCCCAGGCCGCACGTGAACGACTCGCGTCGCGACTCGTCGACCTCCGGAAGACAGCGGGGCTCAGGGCGATCGAGGTCGCCGCCCGGTGCGGCTGGCACAAGTCGAAGGTGTCCCGCATAGAGAACGGACGGACCCTTCCCTCGGACGCGGACATCCGTGCCTGGTGCCGAGCGTGCGGCGCCGACGAGCAGATTCCCGATCTCGTCGCCGCGACCCGCACCGTAGACGAGATGTATGTGGAATGGAAGCGAATTCACCGCACGGGAATTCGACGCCGCCAGGAGACGGACGTTCCGCTCTACGACCGCACCGGGCTCTTTCGCGTCTACTGTTCCAACGTCGTACCAGGGCTTCTCCAGACGCACGGTTATGCCGAGGCGCTGCTCGGCACCATCAGTGAGTTCCAGGGAACTCCCAACGACGCGTCCGAGGCGGCGTCGGCCCGGCTGGCTCGTTCGCGCGTCATCTTCGAGGGGCGGCACCGATTCGTTCTCCTCGTCGAGGAGACAGTGCTGCGCTACCGGATCGGTAGCCCGGCGGTGGCTGCCGGTCAACTCGGTTATCTGCTCGAGGTCATGTCGCTGCCGGCTGTCGCGTTCGGCGTCATTCCCTTCACCGCGACACGCACCCTGTGGCCCGTCGAGACCTTCATGATCTTCGATGACGAACGCGTCCAGGTCGAGACGCTGTCAGCCGAGATCAACATCACCGCCCCCGCCGAGGTGGGGCTGTATGCCAAGGCGTTCGGTGAGCTCCACCGGATGGCTGTCTACGGCGCTAGGGCTCGGGCCAGGATCGCGGCTGCCATCGACGCTCTCGGGTGACGTCCGCGCAACTTCGTAGAACTTCATTGAGCCTGCAGCCGTCGTGCTCCTAGCGTCATTCGCATGAATCCAGACAAGCCATTGAACCTCTACGAACTGCCCGTTCACGAAGTCGAGTTCGTCGCCTTCTGCGGTGGCAACCTGGGTGGGGAACACGAGACATGCCTCGCCGTGGCCGAGATCCCCGGCGCGGCGAACGGTTACGTGCTGCGCGACACCAAACCGGAAGGGGCGCGTCATGAGGTGCGCGCCACGGTCCATGAGCTCGACGCATTCGCGCTTGGCTGGGCCCGGCGGCGGGGGCTGACACCCTGAATCGGGCTGAGCCCGGTGGGTCTTGGCGAGGTCACTGGCATGGGTACGGCCCTTGGCTCGGCAGCGGCCGCGAGTACGGCAACGAACGGCTGCGCCGCCCTGGTCCATCCCTGGAGGACGAACAGACCCGGCAGTTCCTCACGGCGAAGGTGCCCCCGATGATGACCGGACACTGGTTGCTGCGGCGCACGCAAACGGCCGCTGGGCGGACGTGGACCAGAGCCCCCGAGGCCGTCGAGTGGCTGAAGGAGTGGTACGCGGACAACCCGCCGGCCGTTCGTGAGGACGGCCGACCCACGTGCTTCGGCGTGGACGCCAAGGCCGCCCACGCCATCGAGGCGCTCGCCAGGGGTAAGGACGTGGCCTGGGTGTACTGGACCGCGACCGGGTCCCTCACTGCGAGCACGGTCGTGGCGTGTCCCAACCGCCACCACCCCGGGATCCCGTGTCCTCTCCCACCCACCGAGCATGAGGAAGCGAACGATGTCGCTTGATCTCCTGGTGCGAAACGGCGCCGATGAATTGGTGAGGTCATGGCCCGCCGAGCCACGGCTGACCCGTAGGCCGAACACACACCTGGAACGCGCGGTGACCATGGGCCTTCTGGACAGCTATATCGACCACGGCCTGCTGGCAGCACAACACGTCGCAGTGGTCAAGGACGGGCAGGCCGCGCACCCGGGACGTTACTCGAGAGACGGAGCCGTTCGCGCCGAACGCCTTCGCGCCCTGTTCGACGAGGGATTCACGATCAACCTGCGCGAGCTTCAGCTGCGCATGCCCTACCTGGCGGAGATGTCCACGCGGATCCGCGACGAGACGGGCTACCCGAACCACGTCAGCGCGATCATCACCCCGCCCGGAGAGCGGGGACTCGCACATCACTGGGACCAGTTCACCGGCATCGTCACACAGCTTGCCGGCCACAAACGATGGCAGCTGTGGCGGCCCGTCGTGGAACACCCCACAGGCGAGTACCTGGCGTCGCCGGATCTCTGGAACCCCGAGTTGCAGAAGCGCCTGGAGAACTCTCCGCCGGATGCCGAGTTCGAGCTTGTTCCCGGCGACACGCTGCTACTGCCCAGGGGCTGGTTGCACAATCCGTTCTCGGTGGGAGTCGAGACCAGCCTGCACCTCACGTTCGCCGTCAAGGAGCGGACCTGGCTGTGGCTGGCCCAGCAACTTCTCGGCATGGCCGTTCACGACACGTCGTTTCGGCGCGAGATGCCGCCGGGTGCGCACCGCAGTGGGCTGGCGAGTGAGATCGGCACGGCGGCGGCCATGGCAATCGGCTTTCTGAACCGACTCGACCCGATCGCGGCGGAGGAGTGGGTTCGGGGACAGGCCACGGCCGATGGTCCGTGATCGCCGCCAGCGACTACCCTGGGGTCGCATGTGTGGACGGTACGCGGCCAGCCGGCGGCCCGAGGATCTGGTGGGTCTGTTCGACGTGAAGCTGTGGGACGCGGAGCAGACGCTTCCCGCGGACTGGAACGTGGCGCCCACCAAGGAGGTGTACGCCGTGCTCGACCGGCCCGTGCGGGACGCCGGGCCCGAGCCGGTGCGGCAGCTGCGGACGCTGCGGTGGGGGCTCGTGCCGTCGTGGGCGAAGTCGCCCGAGAAGGCGGCGATGATGATCAACGCCCGGATGGAGACCGTCCACGAGAAGGCGTCCTACCGGCGCCCCTTCGCCGCCCGCCGCTGCCTGATCCCCGCCGACGGCTACTACGAGTGGGTGACCGGGGGCGAGGAGCGGAAGGAAGAGGAGAAGGGGAAGCGGAAGCGGCCCCGCAAGCAGCCGTACTTCGTGACGCCCCTCGACGGTTCCGTGATGGCGCTGGCCGGTCTCTACGAGTTCTGGCGGGACGCGACGCTGCCCGACGACCACCCGCGGGCCTGGTGGGCCACCTGCACGGTGCTGACCACCGAGGCCGAGACCGCGCCGCTTCCCGAGCCGGCGGGCGTCGCGGCGGGGACCGCGGCGCCCCGGGCCCTGGCCGACATCCACCCGCGGATGCCGGTCGCGCTGCCGCCGGAGCGATGGGACGCCTGGCTCGACCCGGCGCGGACCGAGCCGGAGGCGATACGGCCGCTGCTGGAGGACCTGCCGACCGGCCGGTTCCGGGCCTATCCGGTGCCGACCGAGGTCAGCAACGTCAGGAACAACGGTCCCGATCTGGTGCGGGAGCTGCCGGCCCCCGAGGAGGAGACCCTCTTCTAGTCCGAGCCGGGGAATGTGGCGGGGGCGCGTGGCGTTGTGGCAGACGTCATGACGTCCGAGAGGGAGAGGGAGACCAGTTCCATGGGTTCCATCGCCTGCCCGCCCCGCGCCGAAAGCACGCTCGTCCAGCGGGCCGCGGAGGTCGACTGGGCGACGCTCCGGCTGGCCGCCGAGCGGTCGTCCCGACCGGCGAAGCCCGCCCCCGGTCGTCTATCCTCCGAAGCGGGTGGGTCCGCCCCCGGGCTCATCGTTTTCGCGGAGGAGGTGGGTCCGGTCACCGGCACGGACGACGGCGCGCACGAGGAGTCCCACGAGGAGACCGAGTCCGAGCGCAACGCACGCTTCGAGCGGGACGCCCTCGGCTACCTCGACCAGATGTACTCGGCGGCGCTGCGCATGACGCGCAACCCGGCCGACGCGGAGGACCTGGTCCAGGAGACCTACGCCAAGGCGTACGGCTCGTTCCACCAGTTCCGCCAGGGCACCAACCTCAAGGCGTGGATGTACCGCATCCTCACCAACACCTTCATCAACTCCTACCGCAAGAAGCAGCGGGAGCCGCAGCGCAGCGCCGCCGAGGACATCGAGGACTGGCAGCTGGCGCGCGCCGAGTCGCACATGTCGACCGGCCTGCGCTCCGCCGAGTCCCAGGCCCTCGACCACCTGCCGGACTCCGACGTCAAGCAGGCCCTGCAGGCGATCCCCGAGGAGTTCCGCATCGCGGTCTACCTCGCCGACGTCGAGGGGTTTGCCTACAAGGAGATCGCCGACATCATGGGAACCCCCATCGGCACGGTGATGTCCCGGCTGCACCGCGGTCGTCGTCAGCTGCGCGACATGCTCGAGGACTACGCGCGAGAGCGCGGCCTCGTCCCCGCCGGGGCGGCTCAGGAAGGCGCTGGATCATGACCGGAAGTGGCGAACCGTCGCGCCCCAAGGACTGCTCGGAGGTCCTGGACCGGATCTACGAGTACCTGGACCGCGAGATGCCGGACGGGGACTGCGCCAAGATCCAGGAGCACATCGACGAGTGCTCGCCGTGCCTGGAGAAGTACGGCCTGGAGCAGTCGGTGAAGAAGCTGGTCAAGCGCTGCTGCGGCCATGACGACGTGCCGGCGGACCTGCGGGCCAAGGTGCTCGGCCGGATCGACCTGATCAGGAGCGAGCGGGGCGGCGGCGCGGGCGCGGGGGAGCAGGCGCCGGGGCAGCCCGCCGGCTGATCGCTGGCTGGTCGCCGCGCCGGCGGTTCACCCGATCGGAGTCGTCCGGGAGCCCGCGCACGCCCGGCGCGCGGCCCCTTTCCCGCCCTCCCGCCCGATGCCGTCTCGCGCGTCCCCGCCCCCTGCCCCATGCTGTGAGCAGGCACCTGTCCTCCCCAACCTCCCCATGGTTGGATGCCATCGGGTCAGGACAGGAAGACTGTGAAGTAGACGCTGTGAAGCGGGAATCAGGCGGGACATGTGAGGATCTTCGGCAGGGTCAGGCAGCGGCCGTCCTCGGACTGGCGGCTTGCCACCGACCGGGCGTTCACCCTCATCGACGACGGCCGCTACGAGGACGCGGGCGCGCTGCTCACCCGTGCCGCCGATCTCGAGCCCTGGCTGTCCGAGTCCTGGTTCAACCTGGCCCTGCTGTACAAGTTCCGGCACGACTGGGAGCAGGCGAGGGCGGCCGGGCTGCGGGCCGTGGCGCTGCTGGAGAAGGACACCGGCGCACCCGACTGGTGGAACGTCGGCATCGCCGCCACCGCCCTCCAGGACTGGCCGCTGGCCCGGCGTGCCTGGCAGGCGTACGGGCTCCCGGTGCCGGACGCCGGCTCGGCGGCCGGGGGTGAGCCGCTCGGCATGGACCTGGGCGGGGCCGCGGTGCGGCTCTCGCCCGAGGGCGAGGCCGAGGTGGTCTGGGGCCGGCGGCTCGACCCGGCCAGGATCGAGGTGCAGAACATCCCGCTGCCGTCCTCCGGCCGCCGCTGGGGCGAGGTGGTGCTGCACGACGGCGTGCCGCGCGGCGAGCGCACCATGACCGCGGGTGGCGTCACCTCGGTCTACCCGGTCTTCGACGAGATCGAGCTGTGGGCGCCGTCCGCGGTGCCCACCTGGGTGGTGCTGATCGAGGCGGCCACCGAGGCCGACCGGGACGCGCTGGAGCGGCTGGCGGCCGACGCGGGCTACGCGGCCGAGGACTGGTCCTCGTCGGTCCGGCTGCTGTGTCGTGCCTGCTCGGAGAGCCGGATGCCGAGCGAGCAGGGCGACGGCCTGGCCCAGCACGACCCGCACGACCACAGCGTGCCGGGGCGTCCCGGGCCGCTCGGGCACACGGGCACGGGCGCCCTGTGGTCCCCCGAGCGCGAGTGCGGCCTTGCGGCGCCCGAGCAGCTGGTGCGGGGGCTGCTGGACGGCTGGGTGGCCGACAGCGAGGACACCAGGGACTGGCGCGATCTGGAAGAGGTCTGCTGAGCCGGTCGCTCGTCTCCGCGGCGGCAGCTCGGGCCGGCCGGCGGGCGCCGTAAGCTGTACGGGTTACCGCGAGCAGCACCCCGGAAGGCAGACGGCGGACACCATGGCGCAGCAAGACACCGATGAGCGGATCAGCGACGAGTTCGTCGTCGACACCGAGGACTGCGAGGAGCGGGAGCGCGCGCACCGCGAGCGGGGCACGGCCCGGCCGATCACCGTCTTCGGGCACCCGCTGCTGCACCGGGAGGTCAAGGACGTCACCGAGTTCGGCGACGAGCTCGCCGCGCTGATCGACGACATGTTCGCCAGCCAGCGGGCGGCCGAGGGCGTCGGCCTGGCGGCCAACCAGATCGGCGTCGACCTGAAGGTCTTCGTCTACGACTGCGCCGACGACGACGGCGTGCGGCACGTGGGCGTGGTCTGCAACCCGGTGCTCGACGAACTGCCCGCCGAGGAGCGGGTGTTGGACGACAACAACGAGGGCTGCCTGTCGGTGCCGACCGCCTACGCGGAGCTGGCGCGGCCCGATGTCGCGGTGGTGCGGGGGCAGGACGCCACGGGCAAGCCGATCGCGGTGCGCGGCACCGGCTACTTCGCGCGCTGCCTGCAGCACGAGACGGACCACCTCTACGGCCGGCTGTACATCGACCGGCTCTCCAAGCGGGAGCGCAAGAAGGCCCTGAAGATGATGGAGGAGGGCACCCCGCGCTACGAGACGGTGCCCAACGACTGAACTGCCGTGCCGCGTAGGGCCCTTCGGGGCCCTTTCGGCTTCGCACGGTTGACGCGCGTTGACTCCCTCGGCCACGCTGTCGGCATGCTCAGACACGCGGCACGTCTCCTCCTGTCACTTGTCATGATCGCCTCAGTGGTGCTGGTCGGCGGGGTCCTCACGGCCGGCACGGCGCAGGCCGACGCCTGCTACACCTGGAACCGGACGCTCAGCCAGGGCGCCTCCGGCGAGGACGTCCGGCAGCTCCAGATCCGGGTCGCCGGCTACCCGGCCTACGGCCAGGTGCTGGCCATCGACGGCTCCTACGGCCCGGCCACCGCGGCCGCCGTCACCCGATTCCAGCAGGCGTACGGCCTCAGCGCCGACGGCGTCGCCGGCTCCCAGACCTTCAACCAGATCTACGCGCTCCAGGACGCCGACTGCACACCCGTCCACTTCAGCTACGCCGAGCTCAACCGCTGCAACTCCGACTGGTCGGGCGGCGCGGTCAGCGCCGCGACGGCCAGGGCCAACGCGCTGGTCAGCATGTGGAAGCTGGAGGCCCTGCGGCACGCGCTCGGCGACCGGGCCATCACCGTCAGCAGCGGCTTCCGCTCCTACGCCTGCAACAACGCGGCCGGCGGCTCCTCGACCAGCCGGCACCTCTACGGCGACGGGGTCGACCTGACCGGCACGCCCTCGCTGTGCACCCTCGCGCAGCGCGCCCGCTACCACGGCTTCAACGAGATCCTGGGCCCCGGCTACCCGGACCACAACGACCACGCCCACGTCGCCAACCGGTCCTCGCGGTTCTGGTCGGCGCCCAGCTGCGGCATCTGACGCCCGGCGCTCCCCGGCGGGGGCCGCGCCGGCCCCCGCCCTCACTCCCTCAGACGCCGAGCCGGAGCGAGGCGACATAGCCCTGGTCCGCGTCGCCGGTCACGGTGGCGAGTTGCAGCGTCGAGCCGTCGCTGAACACGTTGTCGGTGTCCAGCGAGACCTGGGCGAAGTTCTGGATGCTGCGGCCGTAGCCCTCGGTGTCGTAGACGGTGTCGCAGACGTCCTCGGGCAGCGCCAACTGCGAGGTCTTGATCGCGTTGCCGGCGGCGGTGGCCTGCTCCAGGCTCTGGTAGACCTCGAAGTGGATGTGCGGCCAGCGGCCGGCGTAGCAGGCCGGGAAGACGCTGGTGAAGGTCACCCTGCCGTCCGCGTCGGTCTCCTGGACGCCGCGCAGGTAGTTCTCGTTCTCCACGCCCTGGGAGTAGAGCGAGTAGTTGCCGTCCCGGTCGCAGTGCCACAGGTAGACGGCCGCGCCCTGCATCGCGGCGCCGCAGCCGCTCGCCGCGTCCAGCACGGTGAGCTCGATGGTGAGCGGCACGCCCTCGGCGACGCCGCTCGCGGTGCCGAAGCTGCGGGTGATGTCGCCGCGGACGATCCCGCTCTGGGTGAGCACGTTCACCCCGTTCGACCCGTCGGCCGGGTAGGGCCCGCCGGTCTCGTCCGGTATCGCGGCGCACTCGGCGTCCGTCTCGGCGGCCTCCGTGGTCGCCGAGGCGGAGCCGCCGCCGCTCGCCTCGGCGGCGCACCCCGCCACGGCGAGCAGACCGCCACCGCTCAGCACCAGCATCCTGCGCCGCGCGAGCGTCGGCAGGTCGAAGGAGAGGCCCCTGTCGTGATCGTGCAGTTCTTCTTCGCTCATGGCCACATCACAGCGGGGCCGGATGAGGAGCGGATGAGACCGCGCTGATCAGGAGCTCAGAGTTGTGGACGGTGCCGCTGGGCCGCCGGGGCGATCGTCTCCGCTAGGCGATGGCGGCGATGTCCCCGTTGTCGAAGTAGATCGCCTGGTGCAGGCGCCCGCCGAGGGCGGTGACGTACCGCGCGAGCACTTCCTGGCCGGAGATGCTCCCCTGCTCGATCTGCGAGACGCGTCCCTTGGTGACCTCCATGCGCTCGGCCACCTGCTCCTGGGTCAGGCCACGGGCCCGCCGGATCTCCGCCAGGCGGTGGCCCAGCACCTCTCCCAGCAGTTCCTGCTTGCCCCGCGCCACGGCCTCCTCGCCGCCCGCGCGTTCGACGTACTCGTCTCGGATGTCCCGCCATCGTGCGTACCCGCTCATGGCGCACCCTCCTCCTCTGCCCGGGTCTTCACATATTCGGCGTAGCGCTGTTCCGCCAGGGGGATCGCCTCTTCGTACCACTCCTGCCAGCGCCCTCGCTTGTCCCCGGCGATCAGCAGGATGGTAGACCGCCAGGGGTCGAAGGCGAACAGGATCCGCAGGGAGCCAGGGCGTCGAGGGCCTGCACCACGCGAGCGAACGCCGACTCATCGAGCCGACCGATCCACTCGCGCACCTCGTCGACCAGGTAGATCTCCCACTCTCCCACCGCCATGGAGCAGGTATAGCGCTAGCTATACCTGGAGGGGTGCGTCCCTAGTAGCCGATGGTGAAGCGGCGCTGGACGAAGCGTGGCAGTTCGGCCTCGTCGACCAGGGCCATGGCGGCGTCCTCGGCCGAGATCCGGCTGCGGCCTGCGGCGTCGAGGACCGGTTGGTCGCCGCCGAGGCGGTAGCGGCCGGTGCGTTCGCCGGGGGCGATCTCCTCGGCGGGGCTGAAGTAGGTCCACAGCCGGTTGGAGGTGCGCAGCACGTTGAGCGCGTCCCGGTGGCCGCGCACCGCCGCCGCGTACTCCCTGGGCAGTCCGAGCTGGTCGAGGGTCTCGTGCAGGAGTTCGTCCGAGTCGGCCCGCACCACCCCCGGCGCGATCTCCAGGCTGCCGGCGCCGCCGATCACGATGAGCCGGACCCGTGGCCGGCTCTCCAGCGCCTTCAGCAGCGACCGGGCCGCGGTGGCGTAGCGGGTGGGGTCGGCTATCGAGCGCTCGACGGTGTCGGCGAAGTCCTTGGCGGCGTTGCCGGGCTGGAAGCCGCTGATGAGGACGTCGAGGCCGGGGAGTGCGGCGGCGACGGCGTCCGGGTCGAGGACGTCGAGGCTGGCCCAGGTGAGGTTCTCCCGGTCGTCCTCGATCGTCGAGGCGTCGCGGCTGAAGGCCGTGACGCGGTGGCCCCGGTCGAGCGCCTCGCTGACGACCCGGCTGCCGATGGTGCCGGTGGCCCCGATCACTCCGATGTGCATGGTTGAGCTCCTGCCTGACTGGTTCGGTACGGCGTGCGGGAACTATACGGCGTGAAGTTTCGAAACGGCAATCGGCTCAGTGACGCTGTAGAGTGTGCGGATGGCAGGCACCGGGACCAGGAATCGGCGCGAGCGGCTGCGGGCCGAGACGACGGCCGAGATCAAGCAGGTCGCGCTCGGGCTGATGGGCGAGGGCGGGCCCGACGCCATCACCCTGCGGGCCATCGCCCGGGAGATGGGCATGACGGCCAACGCCATCTACGGCTACTTCGCCACCCGCGACGCCCTCGTCACCACGCTGATCGACGACCTGTACACCGCGCTGGCCGACACCGTCGGCGCGGCCTGGGACGCGACGGCCGGCGAGGACCCGGCCACCCGGATCCGGGCCTGGGCCGGCGCCTTCCGCGACTGGACCCTGGCCAACCCCGAGGGCTTCCGGCTCGTCTACGGCGACCCGGTGCCCGGCTACCAGCCCCCCGAGGGCGGCCCGGCCCCGGATGCCGCACAGCGCGTCTGCCTGGTCCTCACTGCCGTCGCGGACGCCGCCTGGCCGCACGCCCGACACCTCTACGGCGACAGCGAGTTCCAGTGGTCCGACTTCGACCCGGGACTGCTGGCCAAGGTCCGCCCCGCCTTCCCCGACCTCCCGCCGGCCGCCGTGGCCCTCGCCCTCAGCATCTGGGGCCGCCTGCACGGCCTGGTCTCCCTGGAGGTCTACGGCCACCTGAACACCCAGACCACCAGCCCCGAGAGGCTCTTCCGGGAGGAGCTGACCCACCTCCTCCGCTCCCTCGGCGTCCCGCCGGCCGCTTAGCCCAGGGCAGAGGCTGGGCCCGGGCCGCGCCGGGCAGGAAGGCGGTGTGACGGTTTCCTTCGGCGGCGAGGTCGCCGCGTTCTACGCCGCCTTCCGCCGGGGCTATCCGGCTCCGGTGCTCGACGCGCTCGCCGAACACGTCGGGCAGCCCGCCGCCCCGTACCAGGGGCGATGGCCTTGGTGTACACATGGGGCACTCGGTACACTGGGCACATGATCCAGACGCCCATAGAGTCCATTCGCGACGTCCGCTCTCACCTCGCCGAGGTGGTCGATCGTGCCGACCGCGATGACACGCCCACCGTCATCACACGGCGGGGCAAGGAGGTGGCCGCCGTCGTGTCGATCGATGTCCTGCGCAGGTACCAGGAGTGGGAGGAGCGCGAGATCAACCGGATCATCGACGAGCGCATGGCGAAGCCGGTGGCCGGCGTCCCCCTCGAGGACGTCATGAGGGAGACGCTGGCGCGCAGTGAGTAGGTACCGCACCGTCTTCCATCCCGAGGCTCAAGCAGAGCTCCGAAAGATCCCCCGAGGCATGGCGCTCCGGATTCTGGCCAAGCTCACCGAACTGGAGGCGGACCCGCTCGGCTTCCACACCATGGCACTCGTCTCCCAGCCGGACCGACGCCGGTTGAGAGTCGGCGACTACCGCGTGATCTACACCATCGACAACGGCGAGCTCGTGGTGTGGGTCATTCAGGTCGGGCATCGCTCGACCGTGTACGACTCCTGAGGAGGCGGTGGGCGCCGCATGGATCCTGCTTACCAGGGTCCCTGTGTCGCGCCTCCCAGTGAATGGTGCCAGCCTCGCGCGAGACCTTCCTCGCCGCCAGCGCGCTCGACGCACTCGTCGCGGACATCCCGCCACCGCCCTGCTGGCGACGCGGCGTTGACAGCCGACCGGCCCGCCGCGCGGGAGCCGCGGCGGGCCGGGAAAGGCGGAGGGCGCGGGTCAGAACTCGTCGTCGAAGGAGACGTTGCCCTCGACCGCCACCTGGTAGGCGGACGGGCGGCGCTCGAAGAAGTTCGTCAGCTCCTGGACGTTCTGCAGCTCCATGAACGCGAACGGGTTGCGGGAGCCGTAGACCGGCTTGAGGCCGAGCCGGGCCAGCCGCTGGTCGGCGACGCACTCCAGGTACTCGCGCATGGAGTCGGTGTTCATGCCGGGCAGTCCGTCCCCGCACAGGTCGCGGGCGAACTGGAGCTCGGCCTCCACGGCCTCCTTCAGCATGTCCGTGACCTCCCGCTCCATCTCCTCGTCGAACAGGTCCGGCTCCTCCTCGCGGACCGTGTCGACCACGTGGAAGGCGAAGTCCATGTGGCAGCTCTCGTCCCGGAACACCCAGTTGGTGCCGGTGGCCAGGCCGTGCAGCAGGCCGCGCGAGCGGAACCAGTAGACGTAGGCGAAGGCGCCGTAGAAGAACAGGCCCTCGATGCAGGCCGCGAAGCAGATCAGGTTGAGCAGGAAGCGGCGGCGGTCGGCCTTGGACTCCAACCGGTCGAGGTCGTCCACCGAGTCGATCCAGCGGAAGCAGAACTGCGCCTTCTCGCGGATGGACGGGATGTTCTCCACGGCCGCGAACGCCTCGGCGCGGTCGTCCGGGTCGGGCAGGTAGGTGTCGAGCAGCGTCAGGTAGAACTGGACGTGCACGGCCTCCTCGAACAGCTGCCGCGACAGGTAGAGCCTGGCCTCGGGGGAGTTGATGTGCTTGTAGAGGGTCAGCACCAGGTTGTTGGCGACGATCGAGTCGCCGGTGGCGAAGAACGCCACCAGGCGCCCGATCAGGTGCTGCTCGCCCGGCGAGAGCTTGGCCAGGTCGGTCACGTCGGAGTGGAGGTCGACCTCCTCCACCGTCCAGGTGTTCTTGATGGCGTCCCGGTAGCGCTCGTAGAACGCCGGGTAGCGCATCGGGCGGAGCGTCAGTTCGAAGCCCGGATCGAGCAGGTTCTTGGTGGGGACGGTGGTGGTCACTGGCAGGCCTCGCAGGACTCGGGGTTCTCCAGGGAGCAGGCGACGGCCTGCTCGGGGACGACGGTGACGGCGGGGGCGGCGGCGCGGGCCGCCTGGGCGATCCGGGTGGCCGGGCGCGAACGCAGGTAGTAGGTGGTCTTGAGCCCCTTCTTCCACGCGTAGGCGTACATCGAGCTGAGCTTGCCGATGGTGGGCGCGGCCATGAACAGGTTCAGGGACTGGCTCTGGTCCAGGTACGGGGTGCGGGCCGCCGCCATGTCGATCAGGGCGCGCTGCGGCAGCTCCCACGCGGTCCGGTACAGGGCCTTCAACTCGTCCGGCAGGCCGGGGAGTTCCGCGACCGAACCGTTGGCCTCGCGCAGCGCCTCGCGGGTCGCGTCGTGCCAGAGGCCGAGCTTCTTGAGCTCGTCGACCAGGTACGAGTTGACCTGGAGGAACTCGCCGCTCAGTGTCTCCCGCTTGAAGAGGTTGGACACCTGCGGCTCGATGCACTCGTAGACGCCGGCGATGGACGCGATGGTCGCGGTCGGCGCGATGGCGAGCAGCAGCGAGTTGCGCATGCCGGTGTGGGCGACCCGCTCACGCAGCGCGGCCCAGCGCTCGGGCCAGGCCGCGGTGGCCTCCGGGTAGTGGTCGGGGTGGAACACGCCGTCGGCGGTGCGGGTCTCGGCCCAGGCCCGGTGCCTGCCGTGCCGCTCGGCCAGGTCGGCCGAGGTCTCGTAGGCGGTGAGCATGATGCGCTCGGCGATCCGGGTGGACAGCTCGCGCGCCGCGGGGGAGTCGAAGGGGAGGCCGAGCCTGAAGAACACGTCCTGCAGGCCCATCACGCCCAACGCCACCGGCCGCCAGCGGGAGTTGGAGGCGCCGGCCTGGGCCGTGGGGTAGAAGTTCAGGTCGACGACGCGGTCCAGGAAGACGACGGCCGTGCGCACGGTGGCGTCGAGCCGCTCCCAGTCCATCTCGCCGTCGTCGCCCAGATGGGCGGCGAGGTTGACCGAGCCCAGGTTGCAGACGGCCGTCTCGCCGTCGTTCGTGACCTCCAAAATCTCCGTGCACAGGTTCGAGGAGTGCACGATGGCGCCGGGCCTGGCGGTCTGGTTGGCGGTGCGGTTGGCGGCGTCCTTGAACGTCATCCAGCCGTTGCCGGTCTGGGCCAGGGTGCGCATCATCCGGGCGTACAGCTGGCGGGCCGGGATGGTGCGCTGCGCGAGCCCGGCCTGCTCGGCGCGGCGGTAGGCGGCGTCGAACTCCTCGCCCCACAGGTCGACGAGCTCGGGCGTGTCGGCGGGCGAGAACAGCGACCAGTCGGCGTCCGCCTCGACGCGCCGCATGAACTCGTCGGGGATCCAGTGCGCGAGGTTGAGGTTGTGGGTGCGGCGCGCCTCCTCGCCCGTGTTGTCACGGAGCTCCAGGAACTCCTCGATGTCCGCGTGCCAGGTCTCCAGGTAGACGCAGGCCGCGCCCTTGCGCCGGCCGCCCTGGTTGACGGCGGCCACCGAGGAGTCGAGGGTGCGCAGGAACGGGACGATGCCGTTGGACTTGCCGTTGGTGCCGCGGATCAGCGAACCGCGGGCCCGGATCCGGGAGTAGGACAGGCCGATGCCGCCGGCGTGCTTGGAGAGCCTGGCGATCTGGTGGTAGCGCTCGTAGATGGAGTCCAGCTCGTCCGCGGGGGAGTCCAGCAGATAGCAGGAGGACATCTGCGGGTGGCGGGTGCCCGAGTTGAACAGAGTGGGGGACGACGGCAGGTACGCCAGGGTGCTGGTGAGCCGGTAGAGCTCGGCCACCTCCGCCAGCGCCCGCTCCGAGTCGTCCTCGGCCAGGCCGCAGGCCACCCGCAGCAGGAAGTGCTGGGGTGTCTCGATGACCTTGCGGGTGATCGGGTGGCGCAGCACGTAGCGGGACTCGACCGTGCGCAGCCCGAAGTACTCGAAGCGGTCGTCGGCGCCGGTGGTGACGGCGTGCTCGACGAGGGCGTCGAGGCGGGAGGCGTGGCGACGGACGAACCCGGCGGTGCGGTCGCCGATCAGGCCCTCGCGGTGGCCGACGGCGATGGAGGCGGAGAACGAGTCGGCACCCTGCCCGGCGGCCTCCTCGCGGATGGCGAGGGTGAGGAGCCGGGCCGCCAGGCGCGAGTACTGGGGCTCCTCGGCGATCAGTCCTGCGGCGGCCTCGATGGCCAGCGAGCGCAGCTCGGCCTCGTCGGAGCCGGCGTGCCGGCCGCGCAGGACGGCCGCCTCGACCCGCGCGGGGTCGGTGGCGGGCAGGTCGCCGGTGAGGTCGGCCAGCACCTTCGACAGTGTGGGTGACTGCGAGGCTGTAACCGGCTCCGCGGGTGCGACGGGTGCGATGGTCACTCGATGCTCTCCCTCGAATCGAACCGAATCGACCGCGGAGCGCCGGCCCGAACGGGGTCGCGCGCGGCGTTCCGCGGCGGGCTTTCGAGGGCCGGGCGGGACGGGCGCACACGGGCATGTGTGTGGTAAGGCAAAGGCATGCCGCGCTGCGTCCGTCGGCCCAGTCCTCGAGGCCCGGACGTCTGTGGCTGCCAGCCAGGCGACCGGACTTGACGACAGACGGGACGGATCCCGCCATCGCACACCGTTGCGGGACAGTTCCGGACTCTCACCGGATTCCCCTGGGCGACAACGAGGAAGAGCATACATCTTGTGCTGCCCCAACTGAGCACCCCTATATGTTGTGTTCCGTGTCCCCTTGGTGACGGAGCGGGGGGAGCGAACAAGCGAATGCCCGTTGGGTCGACCCACGGCCGGGGCGCTCGCCGTGGCATGGGGGCCCGAGGGTGCGCGGCGACGGGTCGGGCTCGGGGTGGGGATGTTTCCGCGTGTGCGATCGCGAATGTGCGCGACGGTCAGTCGCGGCGCAACACCCAGAAGCCGGCCTCACTCGCCGTCACCCGGTAGGCCGCGTCCGGATACAGCTGCCGGGCGTAGGCGAGCATGCCGGCCGCGTCCCTGGCCGGGTCGTAGTAGGCGACGTACTCGGGGGCCGGTATTCGGGGATCGCCGATCCAGAACACCCGGGCGCGCTGCGTGAGATGGGAGATGGGCCGGACGTTGGCCGCGACGTCCGCGCCGTCGGGGACGGCGGCCAGCACCCGCTCACCGGCCTCGGCGACCGGCCCCGGGCGGTAGGTGTCGGCGTGCGTGAGGGTGGCGACCGGCAGCGTCGTGGAGAGCGCCAGCGCGGCCGCCAGCGCCGCGGCGGGCAACTGGCGGGCGTAGGACCGCAGCCACGGCCGGCTGGAGTCGCGGGAGCGGGCGACGGCGTCGGCGAGGGCCAGCGCCGTGACGGGCATCAGCACGGCGCTGTAGTGGAAGTCGGTGCCCCAGTAGTTCGGCTCCTGCGACGCGAACCGCCAGGCGAGCGTCGGCAGCACGACGAGCAGCAGCGGCGAGCGCAGCGCCAGCAGCCCGGTGGTCGGGACCAGGATCCACAGCAGGGTGCGCAGCTTGGTGTCGGCCGAGCTGAACAGCGCGTCCAGCGGGCCGCCCCCCTCGTCCACCTTGGCCCAGTAGTCGTAGCCGCCGGCCGCGTTGAACCCCGGTATCACCACGCCTATCACCAGCGCGCACGCCAGCACGGCGAGCCCGGCCACCGCCAGCGCCGCCCTGGTCGCCCGCACGTGCCCGGCCTGGTGGGCGCGCCACGCCACCACCAGGGCGAGCACGGCCACCGTCAGGCCCAGGTCCTCCTTGACCAGCAGCAGCGGCAGCGCCCAGCAGAGCGCGGCGCGCCAGCGCTGCCGCAGCACGGCCTCCAGGGAGAAGGCGATCAGCGGGACGGCGAAGCAGATCTCGTGGAAGTCGAAGTCCACCGCCCGCTGCATGCCCCAGGAGAGGCCGAACGCCGCGCCGATCGCGGCGCCCGCCGGGCGGCCGAGCAGGAAGGCCGCGCCACGCGTCACCGGCACCACGGCGAGCGCGAACAGGGCCGCCTGCGCGACGAGGAGCGTGACGGGCGACGGGAAGACGCGGTACAGCGGCGCGAGCAGCGCCGTGATCGGGCTGAAGTGGTCGCCCAGTATCGGGAACCCGGGCCCCTTGAGGTCGGCGACCGGCTCGTTCAGCCGGGCGTAGGCGCTGATGGCCTGCTCGAATATCCCCAGGTCCCAGGAACGGTTCTCCCAGCGGAGATGGCGGGTGACGGAGAGCGTGGCGTAGACGACGAAGAACCCGATGGCCAGCAGCACGCCGTCCGACGGCAGGCGCGACCCCCACCGCGGGGTCGGCCGCGCGACGGTCCGCGGTGGGGTTCTCGTGGGCGTGTGGGTGGTGCTGGTCATCGGGACACCGCTGCGGTCGCGAGGGGTCGGGGCGCGAGGGCGGTGTCGCGCCGGTGGCCCGCCCCGCCGCAGGAAGGACGTCCGGCCGGCCCCGACGGTTCCCGACCCGGGGCGCGGCTACTCGCCGAGCGGCAGCCTGGCGCTGACCGCGACGCCGTCCGGCCGCCGGCTCAGCGTGGCGCCGAGCCGCCGCAGGGCCGCGACCGCCGGCGCGTTGTCCGCCGTGGTGTCGGCGACCAGCACCCGGCCGCCGACGCGCCGCGCCTCCACGCGCAGCAGCCGCAGGGCGACGGTGCCGATGCCGCGGCCGCGGTGCGAGCGGCCGAGCCAGATGCCGGTCTCGAGCTCGCCGGGGGCGCCCGCCCTGGCCAGCCGCACGGAACCGACGATCGCCCCGTCGTGGACGACGGCATAGGTGGCCTCGCGGGCCGGCCCGTCGAGCCCGGCCCTCCCGCGGGCCCGGTGCCAGGCCAGGAACGCCTCCCGGCGATCACTCGTCCACCCGGGCGGACCGGCGACCGGCGGCATCACGTCCTCGGGCGCCGCGTCGGCGACCGCCGCCGCGAGCAGCCCGCCCAGCGTCTCCTCGTCCACGACACGCAACGCCACGTTGCCCTGCTCGGCCATGTCTCCTGCCCTCTCCGCCCGGCGCCGTCCCCGAGCGCCGATTCTCGGAGCCTGGCCCGCCCCCACGCCAGCGGTTTCGGCCGGCCAGCCGCGACGGCCTGCCGGCGGCGGGACGGTGCGGCCCGCCGGCGGACGCCCGCGCCTGCGGCGCGGCCTCCGCCCGGCGGCCCGGGGGCGGCGGGCCGCCGCACCGCCGGCGCCGGGCCCGGCCGAAGCGGGGTGCCTGCCGGCGGCGCGGGGCGGAGCGGTGCCGTCGCGGACCCGCCCGCCCCCGCCTGCGGCGCCGGCCAGGCGGGAGCGGGGCGGCCTGCGCCCGGCGGCCAGGGCGGCCTGGGCCGCATATCCCCAGCGGCACGCGCCGCCGGGCTCCGCGGCCCGTGCCGCGCCGCAGGCGCGGGGCCGGGCCGGCGCCCCCGCTCCCTCGGGGGGCGCGAGACCCGCCGGCCGAGCCGGCCGCCCGCAGGCGCCGGGTGGGCGGGGGAGAGGCCCGCCGGCCCGCCCCGCCAGGGGCTAGCAGCAGACGCCGCCCCCGTTGCGCGGGTCCCCGTAGCGGCGCTCGACCCGCTCGCGCTCGAAGGCGCGACGGGAGGGCACGGGCGCCGACGGGTCCACCTCGCGTACCCGCGCCACGTGGCGGGCGTAGGCGTTCTCGCCGGTCAGCTCGGTGACGTACCAACGCAGCCAGGCCGCCGCGCGTCTCATTCGCCGGCCTCCACCTTCGCCGTGCTCCGCTCACCCCTGGACTGCTCGGGGATGCCGCCGCCCGGGCCCAGGCCGGCCGCGGCGAGCTCGGCGCGCTCCTCCTTCGTCGGGATCAGGCCGGCCGGGGCGATCAGCCGCGACGGCACGTGCGGGGACTCCCGCAGCCGGGCCGTGCCCGGGTTGCGGACGGCCCGCACGCACACCCGCAGCGCGTCGGCGAAGACGATCAGCACCAGCAGGGCCAGCGCCGCGGAGATCGCCGCGTCGAGCGTGGCGTTGTTGACGATGGTCCGCATGTCGTCCATGTCCTGCGCGCCGGGCAGCAGTTGGCCGGCGTCGATGCCGTCCTGGTACTGGTCGCGCCGGGCCCAGAACCCCACCGCCGGGTCGCCGGAGAACACCTTCTGCCAGCTCGCGGTGAGCGTGACCACCGCGAGCCAGGTGAGCGGCAGCAGCGTCACCCAGACATGCCGCAGCCGGCCGGACTTGACCAGCAGCACCGTGCAGACGGCCAACGCCACCGCCGCCAGCAGCTGGTTGGAGATGCCGAACACCGGGAACAGCGTGTTGATGCCACCGAGCGGGTCGTTGACGCCGACCCACAGCAGGTAGCCCCAGAGTGCGACGACGATGCCGCTGCTCAGCGCGATGCCGGGCAACCAGTTGGTGGCGCGCATCCGGCCGAACCTCGGGTGAACGGAGGCGATGGCGTCCTGGACGATGAAGCGGCCGACCCGGGTGCCGGCGTCGATCGCCGTCAGGATGAACAGCGCCTCGAACATGATCGCGAAGTGATACCAGAAGCTCATCATCGCGTCGCCGCCGAGGATCTCCGCGAGGATCGCGGCGAGGCCCAGCGCGAGCGTCGGCGCGCCGCCGGTCCTGGAGAGCAGCGACTCCTCCTCGACGGACTCCGCGGCCGCCGCGAGTTGCTCAGGCGTGACGGTGAAGCCCCAGGAGGAGATGGTGTCGGCGGCGGACTGGAGGGTGTCGCCGATCACCGCGGGCGAGGCGTTCATCGCGAAGTAGACGCCCGGGTCGAGCACACAGGCGGCGGTGATCGCCATGACCGCCACCCCGGACTCCATCAGCATCGCGCCATAGCCGATGGTGCGGACCTGGGTCTCCTTCTGGATCATCTTGGGCGTGGTGCCGGAGGAGATCAGGGCGTGGAACCCGGAGACCGCGCCGCAGGCGATGGTGATGAACACGAACGGGAAGAGCGAGCCGGCGAACACCGGCCCCTCGCCGTTGCCCGCGAAGTCCGTGACGGCGTCCATCTTCAGCGTCGGCAGCGTGACCACCAGGGCCGCGGCGAGCAGCACGATGGTGCCGATCTTCATGAACGTCGACAGGTAGTCCCGGGGCACGAGCAGCAGCCACACCGGCGCGACGGACGCCGCGAAGCCGTAGATCACCAGCCAGACGACGAGGGTGCGCGGCGAGAGCGTGAAGGTGTCCGCCAGGCCCGAGTTGGCGACCCAGCGGCCCGAGGCGATGGCGAGCAGCAACAGCGCCACGCCGATGACGGTGACCTCCGCGACCCGGCCGGGGCGGAGATAGCGCAGGTAGACACCCATGAAGAGGGCGATGGGGATGGTCAGGCCGACCGAGAAGGTGCCCCAGGGCGACTCGGCGAGCGCGTTGACCACCACCAGCGCCAGCACCGCCAGCAGGATGATCATGATGGCGAAGACGGCGATGACCGCGGCGACGCCGCCGATCGGGCCGATCTCCTCGCGTGCGATCTGGCCGAGCGACTTGCCGTCGCGGCGGGTGGAGAAGAACAGCACCACCATGTCCTGGACGGCGCCGGCGAAGATGACGCCGACGATGATCCAGATGGTGCCGGGCAGATAGCCCATCTGTGCGGCGAGCACCGGGCCGACCAGGGGGCCGGCGCCGGAGATGCCGGCGAAGTGGTGGCCGAGCAGCACGCGGCGGTCGGTGGGGTGGAAGTCGACGCCGTCGTTGACGCGTTCGGCCGGGGTGGCGCGGGTCGGGTCGGCACGCAGCACGCGGGTCGCGATGTAGCGCGCGTAGAAGCGGTAGCCGATGGCGTACGAGCCGAGCGCGGCCGCCACCATCCAGGCGGCGGACACCTCCTCGCCGCGGTAGAGCGCCAACATGGACCAGCCGACGGCGCCGATGACGGCGACGGCGGTCCAGATGGCGATGGAGCGTGGTCGTGCGTGCGTGGGGAATTGCACGGTGGTCTCCCGCCTGTCCTCCTTGACTGACTGGCCGGAATCTAGGCCAGCGGAGCCGAGTTGACTAGTTGCGCGTGTGGCGCGTGGCCGCGCCAGCGGCTCAGAAGGGCCTGGTGGTCGCCGGTTCGGCGGACCAGCCCCGAAGCCGGGCGCCTGCGGCGCGGCGTCGGCCGGATGCGGGCTGTATCGGTCGGCGATGGACCGGCGTTGGCCGGCGCGGCGGCGGCCGGGCGTTGCTCGGCGTGGCCGGGTGCGGCGCGGCGGGCCGGGGTTCGTTCCGGCCGCCGGGCCTGGAGGCTCGGCGCGTTGGCTGATCTCGTGGTACCGGGCCGTGCCGTAGCCCGGGCACGGCCTGGCCAAGCCGAGCCCTGCCGGTGGTCCCGCCCGTCGGGCGGTGCGGTCGAGGCACCAAGGCTCAGGTGTGCGCCTCGGAGTGCCGCGTCACCGGCCCTCGGCGAAGCCGGCCTCGGCGCCGGCCAGGCGCCCGGTTGGTGGTCTACGCCAGGCCCGGCCTGGCGAGGTTGGCGACGAACTTGTAGCGGTCGCCGCGGTAGACGGAGCGGACCCATTCGACGGGTTCGCCGGTGGAGTCGCGGGAGTGGCGGGAGAGCATCAGCATCGGCAGGCCGACGTCCGTGCCGAGCAGGCCGGCCTCGCGGGGGTTGGCGAGCGAGGTCTCGATGGTCTCCTCGGCGCTCGCCAGGTGCACGTCGTAGACCTCGGCGAGGGCCGTGTAGAGCGAGGTGTAGCGGACCAGGCTGCGCCGCAGGGCGGGGAAGCGCTCCTGGGAGAGGTGCGTGGTCTCTATCGCCATCGGTTCGCCGCTGGCGAGCCGCAGGCGCTCGATGCGCAGCACCCGGCCGCCCTGCGGGATGTCGAGCAGGCGGCTGAGGCGCTCGTCGGCGGTGATGTAGCCGATCTCCAGCAGCTGGGAGGTGGGTTCGAGGCCCTGGGCGCGCATGTCCTCGGTGTAGGAGGTGAGTTGGAGCGCCTGGGAGACCTTCGGCTTGGCGACGAAGGTGCCCTTGCCCTGGATGCGCTCGAGCCGGCCCTCGACCACCAGCTCCTGGAGGGCCTGGCGGACGGTGGTGCGCGAGGTGTCGAACTCGGTGGCCAGGGAACGCTCGGGCGGCACCGCGGTGCCGGGCGGGAGCGTCTCGGTCATCTGCTGGAGATGGCGCTTGAGGCGGTAGTACTTCGGCACCCGCGCGGTGCGGCTGCGGTCGGGCCCGTCCGTGCCGGCGGGTGAGCCCGCGACCGTTGCCCCGTCTCTCGCCATACCACGCCTTCCCGATTCGTTCTTCCGCGCGGCGCCTTCCGCGTTCTCCGCCGTCACCGGCTCCTCCGAGACATCGCAGTTCACATCGTGGCACGGGCCCGAGTTCGGCGTGTGGTCCGAACAGATGTCGGTCCGGTAACGGACAGCATGCGCCGCTCGTGGACCCTTGACACCCCGACTTGGTCTAGTCCAAGCTCCCGGGCAACTGGTCTACACCTCTTGTATCTCCACCATTAAACGTTACGGAGGCTCGGGATCGTGAAGCGCAAGCTGGTCGCCGCCGCCGGCATGATGACCCTGACGGTCACCCTGTCGGCCTGCGGTGACGACGGCAGCAGCGGCGCCGGGGGTGGCGGGAGCTCGGACTCCATCACCGTCTGGCTCATGGACGGCTCGGCGCCCGAGGCCTGGGTCTCCGAGCTCAACGCCGCCTTCGAGGCCGAACACGGTGTCACCGTCAATGTCGAGGTCCAGCAGTGGGACGGCATCCAGGACCGGGTCACCACGGCCCTGTCCGAGGACGGCACCGTCGACGTGCTGGAGATCGGCAACACCCAGACCGTCGGATACGCCAACACGGGCGGCCTCGCCGACCTCGGCGACTTCGCCGACGAACCCTGGAACGAGGCCATGCTCTCCTCGGCCCGGGTCGACGACACCCTCTACGCCGTGCCCTGGTACGGCGCCAACCGGGTCGTCGTCTACGACCGGAGCATCTGGGAGGAGGCGGGCGCCGAGGTGCCCACCACCAGGGACGAGTGGATCGAGGCGCTGGAGGCCATCGAGGCCAACACCGACGCCGAGCCGATCTACCTGCCGGGACAGAGCTACTACGTGCTCGGCGGCTTCATCGCCGACGAGGGTGGCAACTTCGCCGTCGAGGACGGCGACGGCTGGGCCGGCGCCCTGGACACCCGGGCCGGCGAGGCCGGCATGGACTTCTACGCCCAGCTCCAGTCGTTCTCGAACTCCCCGACCGACAACGACGAGGCGTCGCCCCAGCAGTCCACCGAGGTGGTGCCGAACGGCGAGGTCGCGTCCTGGATCGGGCTCGGCTGGGAGGCGGCCGGCGCCGTCGCCGCCATCGAGGAGCAGGGCGGCGAGGCCGACTTCGGCTACTTCCCGATCCCCGGCAAGACCGCCGACCAACTCGGCCACGTCTTCCTCGGCGGCTCCAACCTGGCCGTCTCCGAGCGCGCCGGGAACCCCGAACTCGCCAACGAGTGGCTGCGGATGGCCACCTCCCAGGAGTGGGCGCAGCGGTACGTGGACGCCAACTCCGGCGGCGTGGTGCCCAACCGCACCGACGTCACGGCCGAGCCCGAGGCCGGCACCTTCGCGGAGGCCATGGTGCGGTCGGCCGACGTCGGCTTCCTGCCGCCGCTGACCACTGGCTGGGCCAATGTCGAGACCGAGCCCAACCCCATAAAGGAACTGATGACCAAGGCGCTCAACGGCGAGGACTACTCCGGCGCCGCCCAGGAGGCCGACGCGGAGATCACCGCCCGGATCAACCGCGAGTAACGCGCGATGACCGTCGACATCGAACAGGCCCCACCCGCCCCGCCGCGCGGCACCCCGCCCGGCGGGCGGGTCGGCCGCGCGGCCGGCGGCTGGCGCCCCTCGGCGCGCTGGGTGCCGTACCTGCTGATCGCGCCGGCCGTGCTGGCCATGCTGGCCGTCCTCGGCTACGCGCTGGTCCGCAACCTGCTGATCTCCTTCCAGGCGTTCGGCCGCCGGCAGCTGATCTCGCGCACCACCGAGTGGACCGGGCTCGACAACTACCGTGCGGTGCTGGAGAACGACCGCTTCTGGGACTCCCTGGTCCGCACCGTGCTCTTCATGGCGGCCAACGTGGTGCTGATCATGCTGATCGGCACCCTCGTCGGGCTGCTGCTCAACCAACTGGGCCGCAGGATGCGGCTGGTGCTCTCCATCAGCCTGGTCGCCGCCTGGGCGATGCCGGTCATCGCCTCCACCACCGTCTTCCGCTGGCTCTTCGACACCCAGTTCGGCGTGGCCAACTGGGCCATGCGCGGGCTGGGTTTCGACGGCTACGAGCAGCACAACTGGTTCGGCAGCGGCACCTCGACGCTCGTCATCGTCACCGTGCTGATCGTCTGGGCCTCGGTGCCGTTCGTCGCGCTCAACCTCTACGCCGGCCTCACCACCATCGGCGGGGAGATCTACGAGGCGGCGCGGATGGACGGCGCCAGCGGCTGGCGTGTCTTCTGGTCCATCGTGGCGCCGATCATGCGGCCCTTCTTCCTGATCACCACCTTCCTGGAGATCATCTGGGTCTTCAAGGCGTTCGTGCAGATCTACGCGCTCAACGGCGGCGGCCCCGACCGCGAGTCCGAGACCCTGCCGGTCATGGCCTACATCGAGGGCATGGGGCAGAACCAGTACGGCACGGGCGCGGCCATCTCCGTGCTCACCCTGCTGATCCTGCTGGTGGCCATGTCCTTCTACTTCCGCCTCATCCTCCGCCAGGAGAGGGAGAACGAGACCGCATGAACGCACGCACCCTGGGCCGCCTCTGGCGCAACGGGCTCGCCCTGCTGCTGGCGGCGGTGTTCCTCTTCCCCGTCTACTGGATGTTCTCCACCTCCTTCAAGAGCAACTCCGAGGTGCTCACCCGCGATCCGGTCTTCCTCTTCACCCCGACGTTCGAGCACTACGCGACCGCCACCGGCGTCGAACTGTTCTGGACCTACGTCGCCAACAGCGTGCTGGTCACCGGCGGGGCCGTGCTGCTCGCGCTCGTGGTGGCTCTCGCGGCCAGCTTCGCCATCGCCAGGATGCGCTTCCGGGGGCGGCGCGGGATGGTGCTGGCCGTGATGATGGCCCAGATGGCGCCCTGGGAGATCCTGATCATCGTGGTCTACCTCAACGCCCGGGACCTGTCGATGCTCAACAGCCTGGGCACCCTCGTCCTCGTCTACTTCGTGATGGCCCTGCCCTTCACGATCTGGACGCTGCGCGGCTTCATCGCCGCCGTGCCGAGGGAACTGGAGGAGGCCGCCCTGATCGACGGCTGCGGGCGCCTGGAGGCCTTCCGCCGGGTGATCTTCCCGCTGCTCGCCCCGGGCCTGATGGCCACCTCGCTGTTCGGATTCATCATGGCGTGGAACGAGTACGCCATGGTGCTGGTGCTCAACAAGGCCCCCGACGCGGCCACCCTGCCGCTGTGGCTCACCCAGTTCCAGACGAACTTCGGCAACGACTGGGGTGCGACGATGGCCGCCTCGTCGCTCTTCACCGTTCCGGTGCTGATCGTCTTCCTCATCCTCCAGCGACGGGTCACCGGCGGCATGGCCGCGGGGGCCGTGAAGGGATAACGCCGACCGATGACCACCCTGGCACCCGACTCCGACACCCTGACCAGGGACGCGCTCGCCGTCCTCCAGCCCACCTTCGCCGGCACCACCACCGCGCCCGACTGGCTGCTGCGGCAGCTGGAGAACGGCATGACCGGCGTCGGACTGTTCGGCAGGAACGTCGTCTCCGCCGCCCAACTCGCCGACCTCACCGCCCAGCTGCGGGCGGTGCGGCCCGACGTGCTGGTGGCGATGGACGAGGAGGCCGGGGACGTGACCCGCCTCGAGCGGCTCGGGGGCTCGTCCTTCCCCGGCAACCTGGCCCTGGGCAGCGTCGACGACCCGGAGCTGACCCGCTCGGTCGCCGCCCGGATCGGCCGGCGCCTCGCCGAGGCCGGCATCACGGTCAACTGGGCGCCCTCGGCCGACGTCAACTCCGACCCCGAGAACCCCGTGATCGGCGTCCGCTCCTTCGGCCAGGACCCGGAGCTCGTGGCCCGGCACACCGTCGCCTTCGTCCAGGGTCTGCAGAGCGCCGGCGTCGCCGCCTGCGTCAAGCACTTCCCGGGGCACGGCAACACCAATGTGGACTCCCATCTCGCACTGCCCCGCATCGACATCGACCTCACCACCCTCCACCAGCGTGAGCTGGTGCCCTTCAAGGCCGCCATAGCCGCCGGCAGCCGCTGTGTGATGAGCGCGCACATCCTCATCCCGGCCCTCGACCCCGACCGGCCCGGGACCCTCAGCCCCGCCGTGCTCACCGGACTGCTGCGCGCCCCCGTAGCCGAAGGCGGCCTCGGCTACGACGGGGTGATCTACTCGGACGCCATCGAGATGAAGGCCGTCGCCGACACCTACGGCCTGGAACGCGGCTGCGCCCTCGCCGTCGCCGCCGGGGCCGACGCCATCTGCGTCGGCGGCACCCCGTCGGACGAGGCGGAGGTGCTGCGACTGCGGGACGGCATCATCCAGGCCGTGCGCGAGGGCGAACTGTCCGAGGAGCGGCTGCACGACGCGGCCGAGCGGGTCAGGGCGCTGGCCGGCTGGACCGCCCAGGCCCGCGCCCAGGCCCCGGCGGACGAGCCGGACGACGACACCATCGGCCTCGACGCCGCCCGCCGCGCCCTGCGGATCACCCCCTCGACCGACGGCACCCCCTTCCAACCGCTGACCCGCGCCCCCTACGTGGCCGCCTTCACCCCGGTGGCCAACATCGCCGCCGGCACCCAGACCCCCTGGGGGGTGGCCGCCGAACTCGACCGGCTGCTGCCCGGGACCAGCGCCGGCGACCACACCCACGCCGACGCCGAACGCGCGGGCGTCGAGGGCCTGGCGGCCGAGGTGCTGGCGGCCGCCGGCGACCGGCCGATCGTGGCCGTGGTCCGGGACACCCACCGGCACCCCTGGATGGCCCGGACCCTGACCGCCCTGCTGGCCGCCCGCCCTGACGTGGTGGTCGTCGAGATGGGCGTCCCGCACGCCCCGCCCACCGGCGCCCTGCACGTGGCCACCCACGGCGCCGCCCGGGTCTGCGGACGGGCCGCCGCCGAGGTCATCGCCGGCCGGGAGGAGGCCCGTTGACCGCCGGCCGGATCATGGCGGCCGAGATGGCCGAGCAGCCGGCCGTGCTGCGGCGGATCCTGACCGAGGGCGCCGGGCCCATCCGCGCCGTCGCCCGGCGGATCGCCGCACGGAACCCGCGCTTCGTGCTGCTGACCGGCCGCGGCACCTCCGACAACGCCGCCCTCTACGCGAAGTACCTGCTGGAGATCCTGCTGGGCAAGCCCTGCGGCCTCACCTCCATGTCCACCACCACCGCTTACGGAGCCCGGCCCGACCTGAGCGACTGCCTGGTGATCGCGGTGAGCCAGTCCGGCGGCTCACCCGACCTGGTGGCCTCCACCACCGCCGCCCGCGACGCCGGCGCGATCACCCTGGCCGTCACCAACAACCCCGACTCGCCGCTGGTGGCCGCCAGCGAGTTCACCATCGACGTGCTCGCCGGGCCCGAGCGTGCCCTGCCGGCCACCAAGACCTACACCGCCGAACTGCTCGCCCTCTACCTCCTCGTCGACGCGTTGCGCGGCGGCGACGGCCCGACGACCGCCGCCCGGCTGCCCGAGCTCGCCGAGCGGATCCTCGACCGGAGGGACGAGGTGCGCGCCCTAGCCGGCCGCTACCGCTTCGCCGAGCGGATGGTCATCACCTCCCGCGGCTACGGCTACCCCACCGCCCGCGAGGCGGCGCTCAAGCTGATGGAGACCAGCTACATACCGGCGCTCGCCTACTCCGGCGCCGACCTGCTGCACGGCCCCCTGGCCATGGTCGACAACGTCTCCCCGGTGATCGCCATCGTGCCCGACGGCCGGGGCGGTCGGGCCCTGCGCCCCGTCCTCGACCGGCTGCGGGACCGGGGCGCCGACCTGGTCGTGGTCGGCCCGGCCGCCGAGGCCGAGGCGGCGTCCGCCGGCTTCGCCCTGCCCACCGGGGAGGTGCCCGAGGAGCTGCAACCCGTGCTGGAGATCCTTCCGCTGCAGCGCCTCGCCTACGAGGTGACCCTCGCCCGCGGCCAGGACCCGGACGCGCCCCGGGCGCTGGCCAAGGTCACCGAGACCCGCTAGGTGTGCTGTTCGGGCGGCTCAGAGCAGGGCGCCCCCGGTGGCGTCTATCCACTGCCCGGTGACCCAGCGGCTGTCGGCCGA
This sequence comes from Streptomyces millisiae, assembly GCF_031845425.1. Taxonomy (NCBI): domain Bacteria; kingdom Bacillati; phylum Actinomycetota; class Actinomycetes; order Kitasatosporales; family Streptomycetaceae; genus Streptomyces; species Streptomyces millisiae. The sequence continues at coordinate 59,752 of NZ_JAVREM010000014.1, read as the reverse complement.
GGCCAGGAAGCCGGCGATGTCGGCCACGTCGGCCGGCATGCCGACCCGGCCGAGCGGTGACCGGCGCGCCGTGGCCTCGCGCGCCTCCGGGCTGGCCCGGAGCCAGCCCGCGTTCATGTCCGTGTCGATGGCGCCGGGGGCCACCGCGTTCACCGTGATGCCGCGCGGCCCCAACTCCTTGGCGAGCACCGCCGTGAGCTGGTCGAGGGCGCTCTTGGTCATCGTGTAGGCGACGATCTCGGGGATGGCCCCCGGCTGGTGCGTCAGCCCGGTCGAGACGTTGATGATCCGGCCGCCGTCCCGCAGCCGGCCGAGGCCGTGCTGGATGATGAAGAACGGCGCCCTGGCGTTGATGGAGAACACCCGGTCGAACGCCTCGGGCGTGGTGCCCGCGAAGCCCTGCCGGCCGTCGTCCACGCCCGCGTTGTTCACCAGGATGTCGACGCCGTCCGCCTGCTCGTCGAAGGCGGCCCACAGCGCCTCGGCGTCGCCCGGCTCGCCGAGCCGCGCCCGGATGGCGAAGGCGCTGCCGCCCTCGGCCTCGATGGCCGCCACCGTGTCCTTGGCCGCCGCCTCGTTCTCCCCGAAGTGGACCGCGACGCGGGCGCCGTCCCGCCCGAGCCGCTCGGCGATCGCCCGCCCGATGCCCCTGCTCCCGCCGGTGACCAGCGCCGTCTTGCCGTCGAGGGTTCCCATCTCACGCTCTTTCTTTCTCTAGTGGCCGTTACAGAATGGACCGTAGCAGGCTTTGCCGAGCGATCGCTATAGAATTCACCCGTGAGTGGGAGACAGCGCGGCAGACCACGGTCCTTCGACCGGGAGACGGCCCTGGAGAAGGCCATGCGCGCCTTCTGGGAGCACGGCTACGAGGGCACCTCCGTGGCCGACCTGACCAGGGCCATGGGGATCGGCGCCCCCAGCCTGTACGCGGCCTTCGGCGACAAGAGGACGCTCTTCGAGGAGGCCACCGAGTCCTACGTCAGGCAGCACGGCGGCTTCGTCGACCGCGCCCTGGCCGAGGAGCCCACCGCGAGGGCCGCCATCGGCCGGGCGCTGCGCGAGGCGGCCGTCGAGTACACGGTGCCCGGCCGGCCGCACGGCTGCCTGGTGATCTCCGCGGTCGTCACCTACTCGGAGTCGGCGGAGGAGGTGGCCGAGGGCCTGCGCGAGATGCGGCGGCGCAACGTGGGCGCGTTCGAGCGGCGCATCCGGCAGGACGTCGACGCCGGCCTGCTCGCCGAGGACACCGACGCGGCGGCACTCGCCAGATTCGCCGGCACCGTGATGCAGGGCATGAGCCAGCAGTCGCGGGACGGTGCGAGCCGGGAGGAGCTGCTCGCCGTGGCCGAGGCGGCGATGCGCTGCTGGCCGGCGGAGCGGGAAGGGCCGAAGGAGCCCTGAGACACCCACGGGCCGCGGCGCCGGGGAGGGACCCTCAACCCTCTCGGCACCGCAGCCCGGAGCGATACGGGCCCACTGACGCCGTCAGGGCAGAGAGCGCCACGGGCCTCGCTCTGCCCTCCTGTGCGGGGAGAGCAGAAGTCTCGTCATCGGTTCCCCCATTCTGAACCGCGCCCGCCACGTGTGTCCATGCTCTGAACGGACTTCCTGCCCCCACCCGCCGGACGCCGTCGTTTCTTGATCGCACCCCGGCGCGTGCCCCCGGCGCGCACGCCCCCGCGATCGCCGTCCCGGCCATGGCGGGCGCCCCCGGTAAGCTCGCCGGTGTGCCATCCATGAACGACCTCGTCCGCCAGCACACCGACCTCGGGGAGCGCGACCTCGAGTGGCTGCACCTGCTGGTCTCCGAGTGGCAGTTGCTCTCGGACCTCTCCTTCGCGGACCTGGTCCTCTGGCTGCCCACCAGGGACGGCACCCGGTACGTCTCGGTCGCCCAGATGCGGCCCAACACCGGGCCCACCTCCTACCAGGACGACATGGTCGGCCACCTGGTGCCGCGCGGTCGCCGCCCGCTGCTCGACGTCGCCCTCGACGAGGGCCGGATCGTGCGCGAGGGCGACCCCGAGTGGCGCGAGGAGGTGCCCGTGCGCGTGGAGTCCATCCCCGTGCGCCGGGAGAGCCGGGTGCTCGGCGTGATCGCCCGCAACACCAACCTGCTGACCGTCCGCACCCCGAGCCGCCTTGAGCTCACCTACCTGCAGAGCGCCTCCGACCTCGCCCAGATGATCGCCGCCGGCAGCTTCCCCTTCCCCGGCCAGCAGGTCGGCATGGACCGGGCGCCCCGGGTCGGGGACGGCTTCATCCGGCTCGACGCGGAGGGCGTCGTCCTCTACGCCAGCCCCAACGCGCTCTCCGCCTACCACCGGCTCGGCCTCGCCGCCGACCTGGTGGGGCTGCCGCTCGGGCCGACCACCGCCGACCTCGCCCCCACCCGCGGCCCGGTGGACGAGTCGCTGGTCAAGCTGGCCAGCGGCTGGGCGCCGAGGGAGGCCGAGATCGAGGGCAACGACTGCGTCATCCAGCTGCGCGCCATCCCCCTCAAGCCCAAGGGGGAGCGCATCGGTTCGCTGATCCTGCTCCGCGACGTGACCGAGCTGCGGCGCCGCGAGCGGGAGTTGATCACCAAGGACGCCACCATCCGGGAGATCCACCACCGGGTGAAGAACAACCTCCAGACGGTGGCGGCCCTGTTGAGGTTGCAGTCCCGGCGGATCGGCGCCACCGGCGACAGCAGCGCCCAAGCGGCGCTCGACGAGGCCGTCCGCCGGGTCGGCTCGATCGCCATCGTGCACGAGACGCTCTCGCAGAACCTGGACGAGCGCGTGGAGTTCGACGAGATCGCGGACCGCGTGATCACCATGGTCGCCGAACTCGCCCCGGACGGGCGGGTGTCGGCCCGCCGCACCGGGCGGTTCGGGATACTCGACGCCGAGACCGCGACCCCGCTGTCCATGGTGTTGACCGAGGTCCTACAGAACGCGCTGGAACACGCCTTCGGCCCCGGACAGCGCGGCACCATCGAGGTCGGCGCGAACCGCGGCGAGGTGCGGCGGGGTCGTGGCCGGCTGCTGGTCACCGTGCAGGACGACGGGCGCGGCCTCCCCGAGGGCTTCGACCCGCGCCGTGGCGGCAACCTGGGCCTGCAGATCGTCCGGACGCTGGTGGAGGGCGAGTTGGGCGGCCGCTTCGACATGGTGCCGGTCGAGGGCGAGGCCACCGGCACCCGAGTGGTGCTGGACATCCCGCTGGATCAGCACAAGCGCTGAGGTCCGAGTCCCGCGGCCGACCGGCCGCGGGCAAGCGAAAGCCCCGACCCGGCGTGGCCGTTGCCACGGGATCGGGGCTCAACGCTTCTTCGCGATGTGCACCTCGGTGCTACGCGTGCTGCGGCTCGGGGCAGCAAATGACGGTTGGGGCGACCGTCAGCGGGTCAGCGGGCCGCGCTCAGGCGGTGGCCTTGCGCGCCCGGTTGCGAGCGGCGCGGCGCTTCATCGCACGGCGCTCGTCCTCGCTCATGCCGCCCCAGACACCGGAGTCCTGGCCGGACTCCAGGGCCCACTGCAGGCACTGCTCCATGACGGGGCAGCGGCGGCAGACGGCCTTGGCTTCCTCGATCTGCAGCAGCGCAGGACCGGTGTTGCCGATGGGGAAGAACAGCTCGGGGTCTTCCTCGCGGCAAACGGCGCTGTGACGCCAGTCCATGTCTGCTCCATCTCCTGCACGTTGCAGTTACATTGCTTGTGAATGTGAACGCTTTCACGAATCCCCCGACAAAAGACGACCGGTTGCTCGGATGCCTTCTGATGGAGACCTGGGGGTCTGCTATCCCTCTGGGCGGGGAAGGGAGGTTCGGGCTCTCAAGGTGCCGATGCTTCGGCCGTCCCGATCGCCATGAAGAGGTTCGCAAACCTCGGCGGCGGATACAACCCCTTCCGGAAAGTTTTTTTTGAATCCTTGGTGTCGCCTTGCTCACAGCCCTACTTCCCTCGGGTGGGGTCTGCGCTAAACGTTCGACTGCAAGGACTTTCCCCCGTTCTGCTCACACAATCACACGCAGTGCACGGCGCACGCCTGTGAACGAGACGCTGGTACGCAGCCCAAGGTGGTCACCATCAAGCTGAAACGGCTGTGGCGCCTGCGATTGCAAGGTGAAGCTCGTCTCGTCGTGCAGGGACACGACATGCCGGCCGCTCATCCCGCGCTCCGGCGACGAGGCGAGCAGCTGGGCCGTGAAACGGGCCAGAGCCGCCGATGACAGCCGGGTTACGGCCGTCAGGTCGAGACCGGTGTCGAAGGAGGCCCGGGGGGCCGCGTAGATCGGCCGGTTGCCGAAGAAGGTCCACGGAGCGGTGTTGCACACTATGGTCAACACCAGCCCGTCCACCGGCTCCTGGCCCTCCCGGAGCAGGCTGATCGTGCCGTTGTGGCGCTGCTGCCGGTCGTCCGTGAAGTGCCGCACCGCCTGCCGGACATAGAGGGAGTGTGTGGAGCGCTTCCCGCGCTCCCGGTGTGACTCCACGCGCCCGATCACCCCGGCGTCGAAGCCGAAGCCGGCGCAGAACGTGAACCAGCGGCTCGGCACCTCGGCGTCCGCCGAGCCGGGGGCGCCCGTCACCAGGCCCAGCCCGATCTCCCGGGAGCTGTCGTCGCGCAACGCCCCGAGCAGCGCGCCGGTCGCCTCGACCGCGTCGTTGGGCAGCCCCAGCGCCCTGGCGAACACGTTGGTCGAGCCCCCGGGCACCACCGCCAGGCTCGGCAGCTCACCCCGGCGGGGTCCGTGGTGGAGCAGCCCGTTGACCACCTCGTTGACCGTGCCGTCACCGCCCAGGGCGATCACCAGGTCCGTGGTGCCCTGCTCGGCGGCCCGCCGGGCGAGCTCCCTGGCGTGACCGCGGTACTCCGTGGCGGCGACCTCCAGCTTGAGATCGCTGGCGAGGGCGTGCGCCAGGACGTCACGGGTCCGCGCACTAGTGGTGGTGGCGACAGGGTTGACCACGAGAAGTGCGCGCATGAAGTGCAGAGTACCCAGGCCAGGGCGGTGGGGGCGGCGGCGCCCGGCGCTACCCTGGCCAGGTGAGCGAGAACGGCGGCGGGGGCACCGACCCCCGGGTGAGCGCGCGGCCGCGCACGGTGAGCGTCGCCGCGCTGCTGTGCGGGGTGCAGGGCGTGGTGGTCGCGGGGCTCGGCGCGGTGCTGCTGGCGCTCGCCCTGTTCGGCGACGCGGAGGATCTGGCGCAGGCGGTGACCGGCGCGCTGACGGTGCTGGTGCTGGCGGCGCTCCCGCTGGCCGCCGGCCACGGGCTGTGGCGGCTGCGCCGCTGGAGCCGGGGGCCGGCCGTGGTGATGCAGCTGCTGGCGCTGCCGGTGGCCTTCACGCTGCTGGGCAGCGGCCGGCTGTGGCCGCTGGCCGCGGTGGCACTCGGCGTTTCGGCCGTGGCGGTGCTGGCCTGCCTCGTCAACCCCACGGCCACGGCCGCCCTCGGCGTCGGCCCGCGCGAGGTGTAGTCCCGGCCGGACGGGGTGCCGCCCGGCCCTGGCGTGCGCCGCTACTCCTCGACCAGCGCGGCCCTGGCCGGGCGGGCTTGGCGGATTCGCTCTCTGGCCGGGCGTGCTGGGGTCGTGGTTGCCGACCCCTACTCCTCGACCAGCAGCTTCTCGCGCAGTTGGGCGAGCGTGCGGGCCAGCAGGCGGGAGACGTGCATCTGGGAGATGCCGACCTCCTGGGCGATCTGCGACTGGGTCATGTTGCCGAAGAAGCGCAGCAGCAGGATCTTCTTCTCGCGCGGCGGCAGTTCCTCAAGCAGCGGCTTGAGCGACTCCCGGTACTCCACGCCCTCCAGCGCGTCGTCCTCGGCACCCAAGGTGTCCGCGACGGCCGGGGACTCGTCGTCGGTGTCCGGCACGTCGAGGGAGAGCGTGCTGTACGCGTTGGCCGACTCCAGGCCCTCGAGCACGTCCTCCTCCGAGATGTTGAGCCGGCGGGCCAACTCGTGCACCGTGGGGGCGCGGCCGTGCTGCTGCGACAGCTCGGCCGTGGCCTGGCCGAGTGAGAGCCGCAGCTCCTGGAGCCGGCGCGGCACCCGGACCGCCCAGCCCTTGTCGCGGAAGTGCCGCTTGATCTCCCCGACCACCGTGGGCGTGGCATAGGTCGAGAACTCGACGCCGCGCTCCGGGTCGAACCGGTCGACGGACTTGATCAGGCCGATGGTGGCGACCTGGGTCAGGTCGTCGAGCGGCTCGCCCCGGTTCCTGAAACGCCTGGCGAGGTGCTCGACCAACGGCAGATGCATCCTGACCAGGGTGTTGCGCAGCTCCGCGCGCTCCGGCGAGCCCGGCGGGAGCCCGCGCAGCTCGACGAAGAGATCGCGCGCGGCGCTCCGGTCGCGCGGATCGGGCGTGGGGCGCCGCGGGGCGCTCCTCGTCGGCTCCGCCTGCTCGGGGATCGCGGCCGCGGCCGCTGTCGCCGTCTGTTCCACCTCGTTCACCTCGGCCCCCTCATCGTCTGACGGGCCCCGATCGCCGGTCACGGCGCTCCGGGGGCGGCGCCGCGCTTCTTGTGCAGGCTGATGCTGACCGTCTTGTCCTCGCCGACGGCCGACTCGACCTCGCCCGCCAGGGCGGTCAACACGGTCCACGCGAAGGTGTCCCGCTCCGGGGCGTGGCCCTCGGTGGTCGGGGCCGAGACCGTGACCCGCAGCGCGTCACCCACCAGCGTGAAGACGCAGTCGAGGACGCTGCCCGGCTTGGCCTGTTGCAGCAGGATGGCGCAGGCCTCGTCGACCGCGATGCGCAGGTCCTCGATCTCGTCGAGGGTGAAGTCCAGTCGGGCCGCGAGGCCGGCGGTGGCCGTCCGCAGCACCGACAGATAGGCGCCGGCGGCCGGCAGTCGGACTTCGACGAAGTCCTGCGATCCGGGCTCACCTGGGATTGGGGACACCCTCACCTCCACAGAGACTCACACTGATTGAGCGCTCCCTGGCACCTGCCGGATGCCCTGGTACGCCCTGCGACGCTACCGCGATCCCCGGCGCGCTGTCGCCTGCCGTGGGATGCGCCGGCGGCCCTGACCATCTCGGCGGTATTACTCATCGTAATGCATCCGGTGCTTACTGTGGCCAGCCTTGCGGCGCCAATTCCTCGGCGACGACGCGGCGTTGCGGGGGTGGCAGCGCCATGATCGTTGATCGTACTGCGCCGGCGGTCCGGCGGGGTCGGCCGTGGTCGGTCGCCGTCAGGCCCAACCCGGCAGGCTGACGCCCGGATCGCCGGCCAGGCAGCGGTGGATGACGCGCTCCTCGCCGAACACCAGCGGCTCGGGTATCGCGTCGACCGGGACCCATGCGGCGCGGGAGTGCTTCTCCGGCTCACGGTTGTGCAGGGTGCCGCTCCAGCGGTGGGCCGCGAAGATCACGGTGATGAAGCCGTTCGGCGACTCCACGCCGTGTGCGCCGTGCACCACGTGCGCCAGGCGCAGTTCGGCAGGGTCGACGACGAGGCCCGTCTCCTCGGCCAACTCGCGGACGGCGGTGTGCGTGACGGGCTCGCCCGGGTCGCTCTTGCCGACCGGCAGGTCCCAGTGGCCGGGCGCGAACTTGGCCTCGGGGCCGCGCTGGAGGAGTACGACGCGCCGCTCCGCGAGGTCGTGCACCAGCACGGCGGCGGCGAGGAGCGTCATCGAGCGGGTCGCGGGTGGCAGGGGGGCCTTGGGTGGTGCCATGTCCGCAACCCTAGGCGGTGGCACCGACATCGGGGGCGGCGTCTCGGGGTTCGAGCAGCGCGAAGGCGCGCGTCAGCAGCGCGGCCCGGTCGGCGCGGCCCTCGCTGCGCAGCCACTCGCGCCCCGCCGCGTCCAGGGCCGCCGCGGCGGCGCCGGTGAGCAGGTCGGCGGTGAACGCGTCGAGGCGCGCGCCGGGGCGCGCGCGCAGCGCCTCGGCGACCAGCGCGCGCAACTCGTCGCGCTTCTGGTGCAGTCGGGCGCGCAGCGTGGGGCTGGACTCGATCAGCCGCAGCCCGGTCAGCTCGCGCTGCCCGGCGTGGATGCGGTCCTGCCAGTCGGCGAGCACGGCGGTCAGGCAGCGCCAGGGCGGCTCGTCGGCGGGCCGGCCCGCGATCTCCTCGGCGATCCGCGCCGCCATCAGCTCCAGGTCGCCGAAGACCACGTCCTCCTTGGTGGGGAAGTAGCGGAAGAAGCTGCGCTTGGACATGCCGGCGGCCCGGGCCACGTCCTCGACGGTCGTCTCCTCGTAGCCCCTGCTGGTGAACAGGTCGAGTGCCAACCTGGCCAACTCCGCCCGGACCGCGTGCCTGGCGCGTTCGCGCAGGCCCGGGGCCGCTTCCTCGTCGCCGCTCATGCCCAGAGTCTAGAGATCGGTACTCGATGGCTATCCTGTCACCGGGTGACAGATTAGTCGTCGGGTGAAGGAGTTGATGGCTGTGCGCGGCAGGACGGTCCTGGTGACGGGCGGCACCGGGGGGATCGGTAGGGAGACGGCGCGCGGGCTCGCCGCGCTCGGTGCCCGGGTGGTCGTGGTGGGGCGGGACGCGGGCCGGGCGGCGGCCGCGGCGCGGGAGATCGGTGGGGAGGCGTTCCCGGCCGACCTGACCAGGCTGGCCGACCTGCGGCGGCTGGTGGCCGAGGTCTCCGCGCGGCGCGGCGGGCTCGACGTGCTGGTCAACAACTTCGGCGTGAACCCGGCCGACCGCACGCTCACCGAGGACGGCGTCGAGACCGCCTTCGCGGCCAACGTGCTGGCGCCCTACGTGCTGACCACGGGACTGCTGCCGGCGCTGCGCGCGGCCGACGGCGGCGCCCGCGTCGTCAACCTCACCGGCGGCCTGCCCGACGGCCCGATCGACCCGACCAACCTCCAGGGCGAACGGCGCTACCGCGGCTGGACCTTCAGCCACTACAACCACACCAAGACCGCCCTGATGGCGCTGAGTCTCGCCCTCGCGGAGCGCCTGGCCGGCTCCGGCGTCACGGTGAACGTGGCCTATCCCGGGCACGCCTACACGCCGGGCAACCGGGCCACCCCGGCCCGCGCCTTCCCCTACGTCTACCGCCCGTTGGCGCCGCTGATCCGGCTGCTCGGGCCCGTGCTGCTCGGCGACCTCGCGAAGGCGGCGCGATCCAGCGTGCGGCTCGCCGGCGATCCCGAGCTCGGCGGCGTGACCGGGCGCTATCTCAACGCTAGGGGGGAGTGGGCCCGTTGGCCGGCCAGCGTGCTGGTCGAGGCGAATCGGGAGGCGGTGCTCGCGCTCTGCGAGCGCCTGGCGGCCGGGCGGGGCCGGCGCGAATAGGGGGAAACGAAAAACCGCCGCGCGCTGGCGGCGGTCGGAATTCCCCGGTATATTCCGTGGTTTGACGCTTTCCAGGTGGCGTCAAGCAGGCGGGATACAAAGGGAATTCTAGTGAGGTGGGGACCGAAGTGTCAAGCGGCGGAATGCACGACCAGGAACAGGAATATCTGACGCGGCTCTACGACCGCCTCGACGCGCTGCGCGGGGAGACCAGGGCGCGGCTCGACCAGGTGCTGGCCAGCACCGGGCTCGGTCACCAGGGGCTCGCCGAACGGGACGTGGCGGCCGCCGAGTTGGCCGGTCGGGCGGCCCGGCTCGACTCGGTCGAGAACGGTCTCTGCTTCGGCCGGCTCGACATGCGCGACGGCGAGCGCCGCCATATCGGCCGTATCGGAATCCTCGACGACACCACCGACTACGAGCCGCTGCTGATCGACTGGCGCGCCCCCGCGGCCCGCCCTTTCTATGTGGCCACCGCCGTTTCCACGGAAAACGTCAGGCGCCGCCGGCATATCAGGACCGAGGGCCGGCGGGTGACCGGCGTGCAGGACGAGGAGTTCGACCGCGGCGCCGAACCGACGGGTGACTCCGCCCTGTTCGACGCGCTCGACGCCGAGCGGACCGGCCGGATGGCCGACATCGTCGCCACCATCCAGGCCGAGCAGGACGACATCATCCGCGCCGACCACGCCGGCGTGCTCGTCGTCCAGGGGGGCCCGGGCACCGGCAAGACCGCCGTCGCCCTGCACCGCGCCGCCTACCTCCTCTACACCCACCGCGAACGGCTCACCAGGAGCGTGGTGCTGGTGGTCGGCCCCAACGCCACCTTCCTGCGCTACATCGGCGACGTGCTGCCGTCGCTCGGCGAGACCGGCGTGCTGCTCGCCACCGTCGGCGAGCTCTTCCCCGGCGTCCGCGCCGAGCTCGCCGAGGCCCCGGAAGTCGTCGAGCTGAAGGGCCGGCTCGACATGGCCGAGGTGGTCGCCGCCGCCGTCCGGGACCGGCAGCGGGTTCCGGAGGAGGGCGAGCGCTTCGAGGTCGTCCACGACGGCGAGCGGCTCTCCCTCGACCGGGAGACGTGCCTGCGGATCCGCGCCAGGGCCCGCGAGACCCGGCTGCCGCACAACGAGGCCCGCCCCTGGTTCCGGCGCTGGATGATCGAGGCGCTGGCGCGTGCCGCGAGCGAGCGCTACGGCACCGACCCGCTCGACGGCGGCAGCCTGCTCACCGACGCCGACAAGGAGACCATCGTCACCGAGCTGCGCGAGAGCCCCGAGGTGGCGGCCGCCGTCGACGCCCTCTGGCCGGCCCTCGACCCACAGCGCCTGCTCGCCGAGCTCTACGCCTCGCCCCGCCGCCTGGCCGCCGCCGCGCCCCGGCTCGACCGCGCCGAGCGGGCCGCGCTGTTGCGCGGCCCGCATCGCGGCTGGAGCCCGGCCGACGTGCCGCTGCTCGACGAGGCCGCCGAACTGCTCGGCGTCGACGACCGCGCCGAGCGCGCCGCGGCGGCGGCCGAGCGCGCCGAGCGCCTGCGGCTGGCCCAGGAGGCACTGGACGTCGCCTACGGCTCCCGCACCACCGACTTCGACGACGGCGACGAGCCCGAACTCCTCTCCGCCTACGACCTCCTGGACGCCGAGACGCTCGCCGAACGGCACGAGGAGGCCGACCACCGCGGCCAGGCCCAGCGCGCCGCCGCCGACCGGACCTGGGCGTTCGGGCACGTCGTGGTGGACGAGGCCCAGGAACTCTCCCCGATGGCCTGGCGGTTGCTGATGCGGCGCTGCCCGGCCCGCTCCATGACGATCGTCGGCGACATCGCGCAGACCGGGGACCCGGCCGGCGCCCCGTCCTGGGAGGGGGTGCTCGCGCCGCACGTCGGGGACCGCTGGCGGCTGGCCGAGCTGACCGTCAACTACCGCCTGCCGTCCGAGATCGCCGAGCTGGCCGCGGCGGTGCTGCGGCGGATCGACGCCGCCCGCACCGCGCCGCGCGCCGTGCGGGCGGCCGGCGTCGCGCCCTGGCGCGAGCCGGTGCCGGCCGGCGAACTGGCCGCCGCGGCCGGCCGGTTGGCCGCAGCGGAGCGCGCCCGCACCACCGGGGGCCGGGTGGGCGTGATCGCGCCCGCCGGCCTGGTCGCCGCGCTCGCCGGGCCGGTGCGCGCCGCCGCTCCCGACCGGGTGGACGTGCTCGACCCCAGGACCGCCAAGGGACTCGAGTTCGACTCGGTGGTCGTGGTCGACCCCGACCGGATCGTCGCCGACTCGCCGCGCGGCCTGAACGACCTCTACGTCGCGCTGACCCGACCCACCCGGCGTCTCGTCGTCCTGCACGACGCGGCCCGCCCACCGTCGCCGCCGCTCGGCGATCTCTGACGCTCAGGCATCGGGACGGCCCGCCGCCAGCGGTTCGGGCAGCGGCAGTTCGGCCCAGATCACCTTGCCGGCCGGGGTGTGCCTGGTACCCCAGCGCCGGGCGAGCTGGGCGACCAGCATCAGGCCGCGCCCGGTCTCGTCGAGCGACCGGGCGCGGCGCAGGTGCGGGGCCGTGCTGCTGGCGTCGCACACCTCGAAGATCAGGCCCTTGTCGAGGATCAGCCGCAGCCCGATCGGCGGGCTGGCGTGCCGGAGGGCGTTGGTGACCAGCTCGCTGGTGAGCAACTCGCTGGTCATGACCTCCGCCTCGCCGAGACCCCAGACCGCCAGCCGTTCGCCCACCCGCTTCCGCGCCTCGCCCACCGACTCCGGGACCGGCGGCACGTCCCAGAACGCCGTCCGGTCGGCGCCGAGCGCCCGGGTGCGGGCCAGCAGCAGCGCCACGTCGTCGCGCGCCCCGTCCGCCGGCAGCAGCGCTTCGAGCACCGTGTCGCACAGCGACTCGAGCGGCTCGTCCCGGTGCCCGCCGAGCACCTCCCGCAACAGCGCGAAGCCGGCGTCGATGTCCCGGTCGCGGGTCGCCAACAGACCGTCCGTGCAGAGCGTCAGCAGGCTGCCCTCCGGCAGCTCGCGCTCCACCGCCTCGAACGGCAGGCCGCCCACGCCGAGCGGCGGCCCCGCCGGCACCCGCAGCACCTCGGGCGCCGCCCCGTCCGGCGGGAGCACCAGCGGCGGCGGGTGGCCGGCCCGCGCCAGCTGGCAGATCCGCGAGACCGGGTCGTAGACGGCGTACAGGCAGGTGGCGCCGACGTCGCCGGCCGCCCCCTGGTCGCCGGTCTCCATCGCGAGACGCGCCACCAGATCATCCAGATGGGTGAGGAGTTCGTCGGGCGGCAGGTCGACGTCCGCCAGCGTCCGCACCGCCGTGCGCAGCCGGCCCATGGTGGCCGAGGCCTGGACGCCGTGGCCGACGACGTCGCCCACCACGAGCGCCACCCGGGCGCCGGAGAGCTGGATGACGTCGAACCAGTCGCCGCCCACCCCGGTGTGCGGCGCGGCCGGCCGGTAGCGGGAGGCGGTGGCGACGGCCGTGGGGCGGGGCAGCACCCGGGGGAGCAGGTTGCGCTGGAGCGTCAGCGCCACCTCGCGCTCGCGGGTGTAGCGGCGGGCGTTGTCCACGCAGACGGCGGCCCGGGCGGCGATCTCCTCGGCCAGCAGCACGTCGTCGTGGACGAACGGCTCGGGGCGGCGGTGCCGGGCGAGCATCGCCACGCCCAGCGTGACGCCGCGGGCCCGCATCGGCACCGTCATCATCGAGTGGATCCCGAACTCGCGGAAGCGCGCCAGCCGTTGCGGCCGCTCCTCGTACCACGGGCGCAGGGCGGGGTCCTCCAGGGCGTAGCGCACCGAGTGGCCGACGCGCAGCGCCTGGGCCTGCGGTGAGTGCCGCGAGTAGCTGGTCAGGGTGCCCGTCGGTGTCAGGGCCTCCGGGCAGCCCTCCAGCACGGACCGCACGGCGATCCGCCGCATCGGCCGCCGCCAGGGCGCCGACGCGTTCGCCTCCATCGGCGGCTCGAACAGGTCGACGGTGATGAGGTCGGCGAGGTACGGCACGCACACCTCGGCCAGCTCCTCGGCCGTTCGGGTGACGTCGAGCGAGCTGCCGATGCGCGCGGCCGCGTCGTTGAGGACCGCGAGCCGCTGCCTGGCCGCGTACTGCTCGGTGGTGTCGATGGCCGTCAGGCACACGGCGCGCAGCCGGCCGGAACGGTCGCGCAACGGCACGAAGGAGGCGGCCCAGGCGTGCTCCCGCCGCTCTCCGCCGGTGCGCAGGAAGGTGTCCAGGTCCTGCCGGCGACCGGTGTCCCTGGCGTACGCCAGGTGCTGCTCCAGGTCCCGGCTCTGCGGCTTGCCGCCGATCTCGGAGAGCCGGAGGCCGCGCGCCTCGTCCTCGGTGAGCCCGACGGTGCGCGCCATCTCCTCGTTCCACCGGCGCAGCCGCAGGTCGGTGTCGTAGATGGCCAGCGCGGCCGTCGTCTGCTCGAACGCGATGGCCGCGAGCTCCTCCTCGCCGGGACGCGGCTCGCCGCCGGAGAGCCGGCTGACCAGCAGCCAGCCGTCGCCGTCCTCGTCCGGCTCCCTGCGGTGCGCGATCACCGCGGCGCGCACCACGTGTCCTGCGCGGTGGCGCAGCGCCAGTGTGCCGTTCCAGCGGGGGAGCGCGGCGAGTGACGCCCTGGCGTCGGGCGGCACGGGCTCGGCCAGCAGCTCGGCCGCCGCCCTGCCCACGGCCTCGGCGGCCGGCAGACCGAGCAGCAGCGCCGCGCCCTCGCTCCAGGCCGTGATGGTCCCCGAGCCGTCCACCACGGCGGTGGCCACCGCCGGTGTCGGTTTCGGGTTCTCCATCGCTGCGCCGTCCCGTCTGGCCAGATGCCGGGCGGATGCCCGTGTGATCAGATTCGTTCAGAAAGCGGGCGCTCTCAAACGAACGAGGACGAGATCCGGGGCGCGAACCGGCACCGCGTTCCCCCTGACGGGTGCCCGGCCGCGGCGCCGGATGCCCCGAACGGCCCATGGGAAGCGCCCCGTTCCGGAACGGAACGGGGCGCCGCACGGCGACCGCGGTGCGAACGGGCGGTCAGGCCTTCTTGGTCTCCCAGAAGATCTTGTCGATCTGGGCGATGTAGTCGAGCGCCTTCTGGCCGGTGGCCGGGTCGGTGGACCCCTTGGCGGTGCTGAGGGCCTTCAGCGTCTCGTTCACCAGCTGGTGGAGCTCCGGGTACTTCTCGAAGTGCGGCGGCTTGAAGTAGTCGCTCCAGAGCACCGAGACGTGGTGCTTGGCCAGCTCGGCCCGCTCCTCCTTGATGGTGGTGGCGCGGGCGCGGAAGTGCGGGTCCTCGTTGGCCTGGTACTTCTCCTGGATGGCCTTGACCGACTCGGCCTCGATGCGGGCCTGGGCCGGGTCGTAGACACCGCAGGGGAGGTCGCAGTGGGCGCTGACCTTCACCTTCGGGGCGAACAGGCGGGAGAGCATGAAGCTGTCCTTCCTCGTGATCGTCTTCTCACGGCGACATTACTCCGTGCAGGGCTGGTTTTCCTGGGCGGGCCGGGCGGTGCGGCGTCGCCTAGGTCAAAAGTCCAATGCGGGAGTCGGCCCGATGGCTGACGATGGCGGGTGAGGAGAGGTGTGTGATGAAGCTGGGGCTCGCCGAGGTCTACAACCCGTCGATGCTGCCCACGCTGCGGCCGGGCGACCAGTTGCTGCTCGGCTACGGGGCGCGGGTGCGGCCGGGGGACGTGGTCGTGGTGCGGCATCCCTTCCAGCACGACCTGCTGATCGTCAAGCGCGCGGCGGAGCGGCGGGATGGCGGCTGGTGGGTGGTGGGGGACAACCCGTTGGTCACCAACGACAGCCGGGAGTTCGGCGTGGTGCCGGACGGACTCGTGGTGGCGCGGGCGGTGCTGCGGCTGCGCCCGCCGCTGCGGCATCAGCGGTCGCTGGTGGCGGTGCTCGGCTGGCTGCCGTCCTCGGTGCGGTGGTTGAGGCTGCGTTCGCGGCGTCTGCGGGCGCGGTAGGCGGCGACGTTGGCGCGGGTGGCGCAGCGGTCCGAGCAGTAGCGCTTGGAGCGGTTTGTCGATGTGTCGATATAGGCGTTGCGGCAGGGGGCGGCCCCGCAGACGCCGAGCCGGTCGACCCCGAGGTCGGTGAGCTGGAACGCCAGGCCCATGCAGGCGATCGCGGCGTATCCGGCGGTCGCGTTGGACGGGTGCTCGGCCAGGTGCAGGTGCCAGTTGGGGCGGCCGCTGTCGGTGAGCTCGTCGTGCCCCGAGATCTGCGGGCTGGCCGGGTACTCGAGCAGCAGCGCGTTCAGCAGGTCGACGGCCCTGGCCTCGTCGCCCTCGGCGGCGGCCGTGAAGACGGCCCGCAGCCGGGTCCGCACGGCGCGCAGCCGCGTCACGTCCGCCTCCCCGACGCGGCGCGCGCCGTACTGGTGCACGCCGAAGAGGGCGCGCACGGCCTCCACCGAGGTGAGGGTGTCGGTGCCGCGCAGCGGCTCCTCGGTGTTCACCAGGCGCACGGCGAAGTCCGAGTAATAGGTCAGTTCCAATTGTGTTCCTTACTGGAGTGGCCTAGGGTTCTCAGCGTACCCGTAATGGATGTTTGGTGATGGCGCCTATTACTCGATGCGGATTCCCGGAGGGAAGGCGATGGCGGACTGGCAGGCGTGGCAGGACAGTTGGGACCGGCAGCAGGAGTTCTACCTGCCGGACCGCGAGGAGCGGTTCCGGGTGATGCTGGACGCCGTCGAGGCGCTGGTCGGCGACCGGCCGCGGGTCCTCGACGTGGCGTGCGGCACCGGCACCATCACGGCGCGGGTGCTGCGGCGCTTCCCCGGCGCGGTCACCACCGGCGTCGACCAGGACCCGGCGCTGCTGACCATCGCCCGCGGCCACTTCGCCGGCGACGAGCGGACCGGCTTCGTCACGGCCGACCTCACGGACCCGGACTGGCCCTCCCTGCTGCCGCACGACACCTATGACGCCGTGCTCACCGCCACCGCGCTCCACTGGCTCACCCCCGACGCGCTGCGCGAGCTGTACGGGCGGCTCACGACGCTGCTCCGACCCGGCGGCGTGTTCCTGAACGCGGACCACATGCCGGACCCCTCGACGCCGCGCATCAACGCGGCGGAGCGGGCGTTCACCGAGTCCCGGCAGGCCGGGGCGCGCGCGGCCGGCGTCCTCGACTGGCCCGACTGGTGGGCGCAGGTCGCCGCCGCGCCGGAACTGGCCGAGGCGGCCGAGCGGCGGTTCGCCCGCTACGGACGCCCGGAGCACGGCGCCGACCACTCGGACCAGGGCGCCCTGCCGGTCGCGTGGCACCTCGAAGCGTTGCGCTCCGCGGGTTTCGCGGAGACGCGCCCCGCGTGGTGCTCGCTGACGGACGCGGTCGTGCTCGCGCTGGCGTGACGGCTCTCGCGGCTCCGCGGCGGATTGGCCTGCGGCCGGCGTGACGGTGCGTTGCCGCTCCGCGGTGGGTTGGCCTGCGGCCGGCGTGACTCCTCGGACCGGACGGGCGACGCGTGCGCCGTACGACGGGTGGCCCGGGCAAGTGGTGCGCCCGCATCCGTCATGGACGGGCCCGGTAGTCGGCACGGCGTGGTCGTCCCCGGGGTGGGGCCGGCTCAGCCGGGCCGCCCGTGGCGGCGTCGCCGGGCCTGCGGCCGGCCTTGCGCGGCGGGCGCTGTGCTCGCGCTGTGGCCGGCTCGGTCAGCCGCCCTTCGGGACGGGCCGGCGGGCGCCTGCGGCGCCGGCACGGGCAGAGCCGGTGCCGACGCCGGCGCGGCGCGGTTCGTTGCCCGAAGGCGGGGCCTGGCCTCGTCGAAGGCGGCTGTGCCCGCGTCCGCCTTGGACGGGCCCGGTGGCCGGCTCAGCCGGGCCGCCCGTGGTCTGCGGTGCGGGCGGGTGCCGCGGGCGCGCCCGTGACCGGTGGCGCCCGCGGCGTCTTCGTGCCGGCGAAGCCGGCCAAGGAACCGCGGCCGGGGGTGGTGGGGGCCCGAGGTCCCCCACCACCCCCGCGGCCTTCGAGTCGCTGCCGCCGGCAGGCGGTGTCAGCGGAGGACGCCCTCCTTCTCCGCCGCCTCGGCGACGGCCGTCGCGACGGCGGGGGCCACGCGGGGGTCGAAGGGGGAGGGGATGACGCGGTCGGGGGCGAGCTCGTCGGCGACGACCGCGGCCAGCGCCTCGGCCGCGGCCAGCTTCATGGACTCGGTGATCCGCTTCGCGCCCACCCGCAGCGCGCCCGCGAAGATGCCGGGGAAGGCCAGCACGTTGTTGATCTGGTTCGGGTAGTCGCTGCGCCCCGTCGCCACCACCGAGGCGTAGCGGGCGGCGACGTCCGGGTGGATCTCCGGGTCCGGGTTGGCCATGGCGAAGACGAAGGCGCCGGGCGCCATCTTCGCCACCGCCGGCTCGGGGACCGTGCCGCCGCTCACGCCGACGAAGACGTCCGCGCCGGCCAGCGCCGACTCGAGCGAGCCGGTCAGGCCGCCCGCGTTGGTCAGTTCGGCCAGCTCCCGCTTGACGGCCGTCAGGTCGTCCCGGTCGGTCGACACGACGCCGCGCCGGTCGCAGACCACCACGTCGCCGACGCCCGCGCCCAGCAGGATCTTGGCGATGGCCACCCCGGCCGCGCCCGCGCCGGAGATCACCACCCGCAGGTCGGCCAGCGCCCGGCCGGTCAGCCGCGCCGCGTTCCGCAGGGCGGCGAGCGTCACCACGGCCGTGCCGTGCTGGTCGTCGTGGAAGACCGGGATGTCGAGCCGCTCCTGGAGCTTCCGCTCGATCTCGAAGCAGCGCGGCGCCGCGATGTCCTCCAGGTTGATGCCGCCGAACGACGGCGCGAGGCGGGCGACCGTCTCCACGATCTCGTCCGGGTCGCGGCAGTCGAGCGCCACCGGCACCGCGTCCACGCCGCCGAACTGCTTGAAGAGGATCGCCTTGCCCTCCATCACGGGCAGCGAGGCCTCGGGCCCGATGTCGCCGAGGCCGAGCACCGCGCTGCCGTCCGTGACGACGGCGACGACCTTCGACTTCCAGGTGTACTCGTGGACCAGCTCGGGACGCTCCGCGATCGCCGCGCACACCCGGGCCACGCCCGGCGTGTAGGCGAGCGACAGGTCGTCGCGGTCGCGCACGGGAACCGTCGCCGTGACGGCCATCTTGCCGCCGCGGTGGAGCGCGAACGCCGGATCGAGCTCGGTATCGAGCCCGCTGTCGAGTCGAGTGTCGGTGAGCTTGCCGTCGCTGGGATTGACGGTCTCCGAAGCCACTGGGTAACCCCTTTACTGCGTCGCTGAATCGAGGGTGGCCGCTCCCCGGTCGGGGAACGGGCGGGCACCACGTCCGCGAGGGTGGGCAGCGGACGCCGGACGCGCCGCACACGCGTCCAGGTCCCCGGGTGAGGGGTGTATCGATCGGTTCTACCTGATCAAGCACGCGTGGGACGAGCGTGATCCGCGACCAGGCTGGGCGCGGCCGTTTGACGAGTGCTCCTCTTGACACCGGGCCGTGGCAGCGCGGCGGGCGAAACGCACGGCCACCGGCCCACTCAGGGGTTACCCGCCCGCGACCGTCGCCACGGGGGCGTGACGCATCTCTCACCGGCGCGCGGGCGGGCGCAAGACGGGCGAGGCGCCCGGCAGTTCATCACTCCCGGTAACCGGTACGACGTGTCCGTTATCCGATCTTGACGTTCGCGGCCGCCGAATACGTCGAACGGAGTGGGAGGATGCCCTCCATCGCATCTGCCCTGTCGTGACACCCGAAGACGCGTGCCCGGCCCCCTCGGATACTCCGCGACCCCTGGAGGACCAACGCCATGAGCGCCAACCTCGTCCGCCGCCCCCGACGCCGCGCCGCGCTCGGGGCCCTCGTCGCCACCGGCGCGCTGCTGCTGACGGCCTGCGGCGACCAGACCGACGACGCCGGCAGCGGTGGCGGCGACGGCGGCGGTGACGGCGGGGCGAGCCAGGAGGCCGGTGCCGACGCGCCGCTCTTCGACCTGCTGCCGGAGGACATCCAGCAGGCCGGCGTGATCAAGGTCGGATCCGACATCGCCTACGCGCCCATCGAGTTCTACGACGAGAACGACGAGATAGCCGGCATCGACCCGGACATCGCGGCCGCGCTCGGCGAGGTGCTCGGCGTGGAGTTCGAGTTCGAGAACGGCACCTTCGACGGCCTGATCCTCGGCATGAACAACGGCCGGCACGACGTGATCATGTCGGCGATGACCGACACCGCCGAGCGGCAGCAGGGCGTGAGCGAGGACGCCGAGGGCGGCGCCGACTTCGTCAACTACTTCCAGGCCGGCTCCGCCATCCTGGTCGCGGCCGGCAACCCCGAGGGCATTCAGTCCCTCGACGACCTGTGCGGGCTGGCCGTCGCCGCCCAGCAGGGCACCGCCAACGAGGCCGTGATCGAGGCGCAGCAGGAGAACTGCGACGAGCCGATCGACCCGATCATCAACGAGGTCGACACCGAGACCATCACGGCGCTGCAGAGCGGCCGCGCGGCCGCCGCGATCACCGACTTCCCGGTGGCCCTCTACAACGAGCGCGAGGCGGGCGGCGGCGAGCTGTTCGAGGTGGTCGGCGAGCAGATCGACGCCGCGCCCTACGGCATAGCCGTCAACAAGGAGGACACCGAGCTGCGCGACGCGCTGCAGGCGGCCGTCCAGCAGATCATCGACGACGGCACCTACGCCGAGATCCTGGCCGCGTGGGACGCGGAGGCCGGCGCCATCGAAGAGGCGACCGTCAACGCCGGCCAGTAGGGGCGGCGCCGTGACCAAGACCGTACCGTCACCAGAACCGGGGAAGACGGCCCACGAGCTCCCGGTGCCGATCAAGGCCGTCCCGGTGCGCCACTACGGCCGCTGGGTGGGCGCCGCCGCCGTGCTGGCCGTCCTCGGCCTGCTGGTGTGGGCGTTCGCCGGCGCCGACGTCGACTGGGGCGTCGTCGGCGACTACCTGGACCACGACACCATCATCGAGGGCGCCGGCAAGACGCTGTGGATCACCCTGCTCTCCATGCTGCTCGGCGTGGCGCTCGGGGTCCTGCTCGCCGTGATGCGGCTGTCGAGGAACCCGGTGCTCTCCAGCGTCGCCTGGGGCTACATCTGGTTCTTCCGGGGCACGCCCGTGCTGGTGCAGCTGTTCCTCTGGTACAACCTGTCGTTCGTCTTCGACACGGTGAACCTCGGGCCGCTGTACAAGAACGAGATGAACGACGTGATGACGCCGTTCCTCGCGGCGCTCCTCGGGCTCGGCCTCAACGAGGCCGCCTACATGGCCGAGATCGCCAGGGCCGGCATCCTCTCCGTCGACCCGGGGCAGACGGAGGCGGCGCACGCGCTCGGCATGAGCGGCGCCAAGACCACCCGCCGGATCGTGCTGCCGCAGGCGATGCGGGTGATCATCCCGCCGACCGGCAACGAGTTCATCAACATGCTGAAGACCTCGTCGCTGGTCTACGCCATCCAGTACACCGAGCTGTTCCGCGCCTCCACCACCATCAGCTCCCGCAACCTGGCGGTGATGGAACTGCTGCTCGTGGCCACCGTCTGGTACCTGGTGCTGACCACGGTGTTCAGCATCGGCCAGTACTACCTGGAGCGTCACTACGCCCGGGGGACCAACAGGGCCTTGCCCGCCACGCCGTTGCAGCGGGTGCGGGCGCAGCTGACGTCGCTGCGCAGCCCGAGCCAGGTGGGAGGCACGAGCATATGAGCGGGTCGACTCATCCGATGGTGCGGGCCGAGCGGGTCCACAAGTCGTTCGGTTCCGTACGGGTGTTGCGCGGCATCGACCTGGAGGTGCGCGCCGGCGAGGTGTTCTGCCTGGTGGGCCCGTCGGGCTCCGGCAAGTCGACGTTCCTGCGCTGCATCAACCACCTGGAGAAGATCGACGCCGGCCGGCTCTACGTGGACGGCCACCTGGTGGGCTACCGGCAGAAGGGCGACAAGCTCTACGAGATGCGGGAGCGCGAGGTCGCCGCGCAGCGGCGGGACATCGGCATGGTGTTCCAGCGCTTCAACCTCTTCCCGCACATGACCGCCGCCGAGAACGTGATGGAGGCGCCGGTCCAGGTCAAGGGCATGAAGCGGGCGGCGGCCAGGGAGCGAGCCGAGGCCCTGCTGGCCAGGGTCGGGCTCGCGGACCGGGTGGACAACTACCCGGCCCAGCTCTCCGGCGGGCAGCAGCAGCGGGTGGCGATCGCCAGGGCGCTGGCGATGGACCCCAAGCTGATGCTGTTCGACGAGCCGACCTCCGCGCTCGACCCGGAGCTGGTCGGCGAGGTGCTCGACGTGATGCGGGGGCTCGCCGAGGACGGCATGACGATGATCGTGGTCACCCACGAGATGGGCTTCGCCCGCGAGGTTGGCGACTCGCTCGTGTTCATGGACGACGGCGTGGTCGTGGAGTCCGGACACCCGAGGGACGTGCTGAACAGCCCCCGCCACCCGAGGACGCAGGCGTTCCTCTCCAAGGTCCTCTAGCGGCTGGCGTGCCCTGCGGAACCGGCGCGCAGCGCCGGCGACAGCGGACCCTTCGGCGCTCCGCGCCGAGCGGGCGACCGGCTCCGCCGATGCCTTGGCGCTCCGCGCCGGGTGGCACGGTGGTGCGTCCCCTGGGACGTCGCGCGCCGCGGCAGTGAGTGTCCGGCGGGGCCGGGCCTTGGCGCCGCGCGCCGGGTGGGCCCGGTCGCGCGCAGCGCGGGGCGGGGTGCCGGCCCCGTGCGTTCCGGTCCGGTGGAGCCCTTGCCTGGGCGCTTCCCGCGCCGAGTGGCGCGGTGGCGCGCACGCGGCAGAGCGCGGTGCGGGGCGAGGCCCGTGGCGATCCGACCCGGTGGAGCCGGCGCTTCGCGCCGGAGGGCAGGTCGCGGCAGCGGTGTCCGGCGGGCCGGGTGCCTTGGCGCTTCGCGCCAAGTGGCAGGGTGGCGTCCGTTCACGCGCCACATCGCGCGCGGCGCGGGGCTGGGGCACCGGCCCCGTGTGTTCCGGCCCGACGGTGCCGGCGCTCCGCTTCACGCCGAGTGGCACGGCCGCGCGCAGGGCGGCGCGGGGCACGGCCCCGGCTGTGTTCCGGCCCGACCGAGCCGGCGCTCGGGCTTTTCGCGCCGAGCGGCGCTCAGCACTCCGTGGGGAGCGGCACGCCCCTGGCGCCCCGCGCGCAGCGCGGGGTGGGACAGCGTCCCGGCGGTGGCCCGACGCCGCGGCCGGGTCGGGTAGGGCGGCCACGCCCGTTACGCGGGCACGCCCGTTACGTGGCGATCCACGCCTCCCGTGGCGGCGTGCCGTCGGTTGGGGTGAGTTGGCCGGCCTTGGTCCAGCCCCAGGACTGGAAGGCGGTGCGGGCCGGGGTGTTGCCCGGGTCGAGGAGGGTGAGGTGGAGGCCCGCCCGGTGGCGGGCGAGCAGTTCGCGCTGGAGCCTGGTCGCCACCCCCTGGCGCCTGCGGTGCGGCGCGACCAGGAGCGCGGCGATCACGAACACCTGGCGGGAGGTGGTGAGTTCGTCGATCGTCAGCGGCACGTCGGTGAACGCGCGCCACCAGTCGCCGTCCCGGTCGACGCGGAAGCCGTAGACGCAGCCGACGGGCGCCGGGTCGCCGGCGACCATCATGTCGAACTCCGGCTCGCCGGTGTCCTCGTCGACCAGCCGGCGGACGAACTCCTCGCGCTCCAGCGGGAAGACGCCCGGCGCGTCCTGGCGGGCCGCCAGGTAGAGGTCGCCGATGCCCGCGCGCTCCGACTCCGCCTGCCACCGGCTGAGACGCCGCAGAAAAACCGTGCCCATGACATCTCCCCGTGAACTCCGCGCCGTGAACTCTCCATCGTCCCACTCCAGCGCCGGTTCTGGAACGGAGCGGCGGGACGGTACTAGCGTGAGGGCCATGTTTGCCGCCTATGCCGCGCGCTTCGACCGCGACCAGCCGCTGAACGCCCTGGAGCTCGGCGACCGTCCCGAGCCCGAGGCCCGGGCCGACTGGGCCGTCGTCGACGTCCGCGCCGCCTCCCTCAACCACCACGACCTGTGGTCCCTGCGCGGCGTCGGGCTCGACGCCGAGGCGCTGCCGATGACGCTCGGCTGCGACGCGGCCGGCGTCGACGAGGACGGCAACGAGGTCCTCGTGTACTCGGTCATCGGGGCCACCGGACACGGGGTCGGCCCGACCGAGCGCCGCACGTTGCTGAGCGAGAAGTACCAGGGCACGCTCGCCGAGCGGGTGGCCGTGCCCCGGTGGAACGTGCTGCCCAAGCCGAAGGAGCTGTCCTTCGAGGAGGCGGCCTGCCTGCCCACCGCCTGGCTGACCGCCTACCGGATGCTGTTCACCAACGCCGGGGTGCGCCCGGGCGACAGCGTGCTGGTGCAGGGCGCCGGCGGCGGGGTGGCCACCGCCGCCGTCGTGCTCGGCGCCGCCGCGGGCCTGCGGATGCTGGTCACCAGCAGGGACGCGGCCAAGCGTGAGCGGGCCGTGGCGCTCGGCGCCGAGGCCGCGTTCGAGTCGGGGGCGCGGCTGCCGAGGCGGGTCGACGCGGTGCTGGAGACGGTCGGCGCCGCCACCTGGTCACACTCCGTCAAGTCGCTGCGGCCCGGCGGCACCCTGGTGATCTCCGGCGCCACCTCGGGGCAGGCCCCGCCCTCCGCCGAGCTGAACCGCATCTTCTTCCTGGAGCTCAAGGTCGTCGGCTCCACCATGGGCAGCCGGGAGGAACTGGCCTCGCTGGCCTCGTTCTGCGCGGCCAAGGGCATCCGGCCGGTGATCGACACGGTGCTGCCGCTCGACCGGGCGCGCGAGGGCTTCGCCCGGATGGCGGCCGGCGAACAGTTCGGGAAGATCGTGCTCACCATGTGACGGAACCGTTCCGAGTGCCCCCGGCGTCGTCCAGCAGGACGGGGACGAGGATGGCGCTGGGGGAGGCGACCATGACCGACCAGGGGGGAGACGCGGGCGAGTTACCCGCGTACCGGGGGATGGGCGAGTTCGTCGATGCCCTCGAACAGTTGATCAAGCAGCCCCGGCGGCGGCGCAGCTGGCTGCCGGTGCTGCTGCTCACCGGCCCGGTCGACGGGCGCGTCGCCACGGGGCTGCGGCGCTGGCTCAACGGCGACCACGGCCCGCTCACCCCGCACGCCTACGTCTCGGGCGCGGAGAGCGGCCCGGAGGCGCCCGACCTGTTCGACGAGATCAGCGAGCAGCTGCGGCGCACCACCCGCGCCTGTGACGGCGGCCGGCTCAGGCTCCCCGGGCTCTGGCTGCTCAGGACGGTCGCCGCGGCGCCCGAGCCGATCAGGTCGGGGCACTGGCGGGGCATGCGCGACCACCTCTACGCCAGGCACCGCGAGGAGTCCACCCTCGCCCAGGCCCTGTGGAACGTGGCGGGCGAGGAACGCGGCGACGGCATCAGGGGCGACGGCGGCATCGCCGCGGCGGTGTGGAACTTCCTGGTCGGCTGGGCCTTCCAGGGGCTGCCCCGGCTGCTGTTCACGGCCCGCGCCAAGCGCCGGCTCGCCTGGTTCACCGCCTGGGCGGACCGGCAACGCGGCCCCGCCTCCCTCTTCGACCACCTGCGCGACCTGGTGCCGGCCGCGTCCAGCGCCGAGGGCCTCGAGGACCTGGACCGGGTGCTGGTGCAGGCCATGATGACCGACCTGGAGCGGGCGGTGCGCGGCGGCTTCCCGCGGCCCTGGCGCCGCCGGCGCGCCCACCGCTACGTGCTGCTCTTCGACCGCGCGGGCGACGAGCACTCGCGGGTGCAGCGGTTCATCAGGGAGCTGCGCAACGAGGCCAAGGACCGGGGCGCCACCTCGCTGCTGGTGGTGGCGGCCGGGGTGAACGGGCTCGCCAGCCTGATCCCCGACGAGGAGAAGACCGGCTTCGACGCCGCCGCCGACTGGCTCGTCGACGGCCTGACCGACCCCCGCCTGGTGGCCACGGTGACCGGGCTCGTGGTCACCGTGCCCGAGGACCAGGCCCCCGACGACCCCAGGGCCGCCTACCAGTTGCGGCGCCGGCGGCGCCTTCGGGTCAGGCCGCACCGCCTGGGGCCGCGCGCCGAACTCGCCGCCGAACTCACGGCGGTGGCGCTGCTCGCCGGCCTGCTGCCGTTCGTCCCGCTGCCCGGGGACGACGGGTGCGCAGGCGGCACCTTCCGGGGCTCGGACGGCACCTGCGTGGGGCCGCAGGGGCCGACGCTCGGCAGCCCGGTCGTCCCCGACCCCGACATCCGCGAGGTGCTGGGGCGCATCGAGGAGCAGAACGCCGCGGTCGACGCCGCCACCGCCGACTGGCGTCCCGAGGACGGGCTGCCGATGCCGCGCACCGTCTTCTACATCGGGCCGTTGAGCGGCGGCGCCGGCTCCGACGATCCGGTGCGCGGCGGGACGCTCGCCCAGCTGCGCGGGCTCGCGCTGGCCCAGGGCCACGGCAACGCGCAGGCGCTGGGCACCCGGGAGCGGGTGCCGCTGCGGGTGGTCGCGGCCGACGCGGGGGACCGGTTCCGTGACGCGGTGCAGGTGGCGCGGCACGTCGTCGACCTGGCCGAGGAGGACCCGTCGATCGTCGGGGTGGTGGGGATGGCGCAGAGCCGGGACACCGTCTACCGGGCCCTCGAGGTGCTGAGCCGGGCCGGGCTTCCGGTGGTCGGCATGGCCGGCACCGCGGACGAACTGCTCGACCACGGCACGCACTACTACCAGAACGCGCCCACCAACAGCAGGGCCGCGGTCGCCATGGCCGCGTTCGCCACCGACGCCCCGATGATCGCCGACGCGGACGGCCGGCGGCGCCCGGCCGAGCGGGCGGTGCTGGTGGCCGACGCCCGCGACGCCTACAGCAGCGGCCTGGCCGGCTCCTTCCAGGAGAGCTACCCGGGGCCGCTGGACACCCTGCTCTACACGCCGTCGAACGACCTGCCGCGCGACGAGGGGACGCTGACCGGCGAGCCGGCGCCCACCCTGGCGCGGCTGGCGGCCGAGGTGTGCGGACGGCTGGCCGAGGAGCCCGCCACCGCCCTGGTCTGGGCGGCGCGGGGCAGCGAACTCCCGCTCTTCCTCCAGGAGCTGAGGGTGCGGTCGGAGGACTGCCCGCGGGTGAGCGTGCTCGGCGGCGACGAGATCTCCAACGTGCGGATCACCGAGGACGAGCCCTGGCGGGTCTTCCCCGAGCTCTCCCTGTACTACGTGCTGGACGGCGGCGGGCCGATGCTGCGGGAGAGCCAGGAGGGGCAGGCCTTCGCCGACGCCTACGAGCGGGCCTACGGCGGGACGGACGCGGCCGACGTGGCCCGGGCCATCGCGCTCGACCCGCGACCCGCGCTGGCCTGGGACGCGCTGCGCTATTTCGCCACCGCCGTGGACCAGGCGTGGGAGAGCACCGGCCGGGCCAACGGCCGGCTCGACCGCGACCTCGTGCAGGGCGTGCTCTACCAGGGCCTCGGCCCGGACGGCTTCGACGGCGCCACCGGCCGGCTCGACCCCGCCGGCGCCGACGGCGGCGGGCGCACCACCGAGGACAAGCTGGTGATCATCCTGCATGTCGCCGCCGCACAGCCGCCGCGCGCCGAGCTGGTCTGCGGGGCCGTCACCGCGGCGGACGTCAGGACCACCTGGGGCGAGGGGAACCACCCCTGCCCCTGACCGAAGGCTAGGCCCGGTCCGGCCCTAGGACCCGTCCTCGGGGAGCCGCAGCAGCGCGACCAGGTGGGCGGCGCTCGCCGACAGGTGGCGGCGGGCGTGGCGCAGCTGGTCCTGGGAGACGCCGTGGTCCCTGGCCGCGTCCCGCACGTCGTCCCGGAAGCGGTCGAGGAGCCGGATCAGCTCGCGCTCCGGGTCGGCCACCGGCTCGTCCGGCTCGCCGCCCGGCTCGTCCTCCCGCACCGGGTGGCCCCAGGCCCACGGGGTGCTCGGGCCGACGAACCGGCTCCAGCCCCCGATCTCGTGGTTGAGGCCGTCGAGCCCCTCGCGCACCGCGCCCGACCAGTCGCCGCTGGCGGCCCTGGTCTGCACCCGCTCCTGGATGCGCCGCGCGGCCTGCTCGAACTGGGCCCTCGCCTCCTCGCCGGCCCGGGCGCCGGCCGTCCGCGCCTCGTCGCGCGCCCGACGGGCCTCCTCCCTGGCCCGCTTGGCCTCCGCCTTCCAGGCGGCCCGCTCATGCGCGCCGTGCCGCTGCCCGCCGGCGCCGCCCGGCGGCCGGCCGCCGCGGGCCGCCGCGGCGGCCTCCCTGACCTCCTGCCGCAGGTCGTGCGCCGAGCCGCTGACGTCCTCCCTGATGTCGGCCGCGAGCGCCGCCAGCGAGTCCCTGATCTCCCGCTCCAGGTCCGTCAGTTCGGTGTCGCGCGCCGCCAGCTCCCGCTCGCCCTCCCGGGTGAGCGAGTACACCTTGCGGCCGCCCTCCTCCGAGTGGGTGACCAGGCCCTCCGCCTCCAGCTTCGCGAGCCGCGGGTAGACCGTGCCGGCGGACGGCGCGTAGAGCCCCTGGAAGCGCTCCTCCAGCAGCCTGATCACCTCGTACCCGTGGCGGGGCGCCTCCCCGAGCAGCTTCAGCAGGTAGAGGCGGAGACGGCCGTGGCCGAAGACGGGAGGCATGTCAGGCGTCCTTACGCAGCGAGGTGGCGGGCGTGTCGTACTCGGCCGGCGGTCTGCGCAGCAGGGCCAGGGCGCCCGAGACACTGCTGCACCGCACGCTGCCGGCCCCCGCGCCCAGCGTGCCGGACAGCTGCCTGGCCCCCCAGCCGCCGACCGCCGACAGCTCGGCGAAGGCCGAGGAGACGGGGCCGCTCGCGGTGCTCGCCGACACCTCGGCGCTCACGCCCTCCGGCAGCCGGACCGCGACCTCGCCGGAGACGGTGTTGAGCCGCAGCTCAGGCGGCAGCGCCGACGGCGCCAGGTCCACCACCATGTCCCCGCTGACCGAGTCGGCGGCGAGCTGGGGGGAGCGGTGGTCGATCACCGTCAGGTTCCCCGAGACCGAGTTGAACCGCAGCCGGCCGGTCAGCCCCTGCGCCTCCAGAGCCCCCGAGACCGTCTCGGCGTGCACCTTGCCCGAGAGGCCGACCAGCGTGGTGTCCCCGCTGACGCCCCGCACGTCCGTGGGGCCCGCGATCCGGCTCACCACGGCCGAGGCGCCCACCAGGCCCACCGTCAGCCGGGCGCCGGCGGGCACCGAGACCGACACCACCGCGCTGCGCCGCCAGCCCTTGCGGTCCAGCCACTTGAGGAAGCCCTGCCACGGCAGGTCGTCGTAGGCGACCGAGAGCGTGCCCCCGTCCCGGCGGACCACCAGCGGCGGCCCCTTGACCTCGGTGATCTCGACCCGGGTGGTGGACTCGGTGGTGCCCACCACGTTGACCAGGCCGCTGACGACCCGCACCTGGAGCTCCTCCACGGGCTCCCCGTCGAAGGTCAGCGTGCGGTCCTCGCTGATGGACCACTCGGATGTGCGCGGCATGACCCCTCCCGCGTTATATCGCGTCCTGGACACACGATATATCGCGTAACGCGAAAGTCAAGGTCAGTCGTCGTCGTCCTCGTCGTCCAGGCGCGCCAGCCAGGTCGCCAGCCGCTCGACCGGCACCTCGAAGTCCGGGTTCAGGTCGACGAAGAGCCGCAACTGGTCGGCGAGCCAGGCCAGGGTGACCTCCTCCTCGCCGCGCCGCCGCGCCAGTTCCTCGATGCCTCGGTCGGTGAAGTACAACGCTGCTCCTTTCCGTTGTCGGGACGGGGACGGACACGGGTCCGGCCCGCCGCCCACGTCGGGCGACGGGCCGGACCCGTGGAAGGCTCGCTCAGAGCGCGAACACCTCGTCGAGCAGCGCCTGCTGCTCGGCCTGGTGCCGCTTGGCGGAACCGACCGCAGGCGAGGACGACGCCGGACGCGACACCCGCCGCAGCTTGCCGGCCGCCTCGACCTTCTCCACCAGGTTGAGCGCGATGAACGGCCAGGCGCCCTGGTTGGCCGGCTCCTCCTGGGCCCACACCACCGAGTCCGCGGCCGTGTACCTGGCGAGCTCCGCCTGGACTTCCTCGGCCGGCAGCGGGTGGAGCCGCTCGAGACGGACCAGCGCCACGTCCTGGCGCCCGAGCTTCTCGCGCTCGGCCGCCAGCTCGTAGTACACCTTGCCGGTGCAGAGCACCACGCGCCGCACGCCGGCCGGGTCCACCGTGGTGTCCCCGATGACCGGCCGGAAGCCGCCGCTCGTGAACTCCTCGGCCGTGGAGGTCGCGGCCTTCAGGCGCAGCATCCACTTCGGCGTGAAGACCACCAGCGGCTTGTGGTGCGGGTTGTGCACCTGCCACCGCAGCAGGTGGAAGTAGTTCGCCGGGGTGGTCGGCAGCGCCACCGTCATGTTGTTCTGCGCGCACAGCTGCAGGAAGCGCTCGATGCGGGCCGAGGAGTGGTCCGGGCCCTGGCCCTCGTAGCCGTGCGGCAGCAGCAGCGTGACGCCCGAGGTCTGGCCCCACTTCTGCTCGGCCGACGAGATGAACTCGTCGATCACGGTGGCCGCGCCGTTGGCGAAGTCGCCGAACTGCGCCTCCCACATCACCAGCGCCTCGGGCCTGGCCAGCGAGTAGCCGTACTCGAAGCCCATCGCCGCGTACTCGCTGAGCAGCGAGTCGTAGATGTTGAACCTGGCCTGGTCCTCGGACAGGTAGAGCAGCGGGGTGTAGTCCTCGCCGGTCTTCCGGTCGATCAGCACCGCGTGCCGCTGGCCGAAGGTGCCGCGCCTGGTGTCCTGGCCCGCCATGCGGACCGGGGTGCCCTCCATCAGCAGCGAGCCGATGGCCAGCAGCTCGCCCATCGCCCAGTCGATCGTCCCCTCCTCGACCATCGCCGCGCGCCGCTGGAGCTGCGGCAGCAGCCGGGGGTGCACGGTGATGTGCTCGGGGATGTTGACCTGGGACTCGGCGATCCGCTTGACGACCTCGGCGCTGACGCCGGTCGCCACCGCCACCGGGAACTCCGGCTTGGGCGCCGGCACCTCGGCCGGGGCCGGGGTGACCGTGGCCTCCCTGACCTCCTTGAAGACCTTCTCCAGCTGGTCCTGGAAGTCCTGGAGCGCCTGCTCGGCCTCCTCCAGCGTGATGTCGCCGCGGCCGATCAGCGACTCGGTGTAGAGCTTGCGCACCGAGCGCTTCTTGTCGATCAGGTCGTACATCAGCGGCTGGGTGAACGACGGGTTGTCCGTCTCGTTGTGCCCGCGACGCCGGTAGCAGACCAGGTCGATGACGACGTCCTTGTTGAACGCCTGCCGGTACTCGAAGGCGAGCCGGGCCACCCGGCACACCGCCTCCGGGTCGTCGCCGTTGACGTGGAAGATCGGCGCCTCGATCATCCGCGCCACGTCCGTGCAGTAGGTGGAGGACCGGGCGGCGGCGGCCGTCGCGGTGTAGCCCACCTGGTTGTTGATGATGACGTGCACGGTGCCGCCGGTGCGGTAGCCGCGCAGCTGCGACATGTTCAGCGTCTCGGCGACCACGCCCTGGCCGGCGAACGCCGCGTCGCCGTGGATCAGGATCGGCAGCACCGTGAAGTCCTTGCCGCCGCGCCCGATCACGTCCTGCTTGGCCCGCGCCACGCCCTCGACGATCGGGTCGACGGCCTCCAGATGCGAGGGGTTGGCCGTCAGCGAGACCTTGATCTGCTCGCCCGACAGGCCGGTGAAGGTGCCCTCGGTGCCCAGGTGGTACTTGACGTCGCCCGAGCCGTGCATGGACTTCGGGTCGAGGTTGCCCTCGAACTCCCGGAAGATCTGCGCGTAGGACTTGCCCACGACGTTGGCCAGCACGTTGAGCCGGCCACGGTGCGCCATGCCGATGACGACCTCGTCCAGCTTGTCCGCCGCGGCCTCGTCGAGCACTGAGTCGAGCAGCGGGATGACCGTCTCGCCGCCCTCGAGCGAGAACCGCTTCTGGCCGACGTACTTGGTCTGCAGGAAGGTCTCGAACGCCTCCGACGCGTTGAGCCGGCGCAGGATGCGCAGCTGCTCCTCACGCTCCGGCGGGGTGTGCGGGCGCTCCACCCGGTCCTGGATCCACTTGCGCTCCTTGGGATCCTGGATGTGCATGTACTCGATGCCGGTGGTGCGGCAGTACGAGTCGCGCAGCACGCCGAGGATGTCGCGCAGCTTGAGCATGGACTTGCCGGCGAAGCCGCCGACCGCGAACTCGCGCTCCAGGTCCCACAGGGTGAGCCCGTGCTCGGTGATGTCCAGGTCGGGGTGCTTGCGCTGCTTGTACTCCAGCGGGTCGGTGTCGGCCATCAGGTGGCCGCGCACCCGGTACGCGTGGATCAGGTCGAACACCCGGGCGGCCTTGGTGACCTCGTCGTCGTGGTTGACGTCGATGTCGACGTGCCAGCGGATCGGCTCGTAGGGGATCCGCAGCGCCTCGAAGATGTCGTCGTAGAACCCGTGCTCGCCGAGCAGCAGTTGGCTGATCTGGCGCAGGAACTCGCCGGAGGCCGCACCCTGGATGACCCGGTGGTCGTAGGTGCTGGTGAGCGTCATCACCTTGGAGATGCCCAGGCGGTTGAGCGTCTCCTGCGAGGTGCCCTGGAACTCGGCCGGGTACTCCATCGCGCCGACGCCGAGGATCACGCCCTGACCCGGCATCAGGCGCGGCACCGAGTGGACCGTGCCGATGCCGCCGGGGTTGGTGAGCGAGGCGGTGACGCCGGAGAAGTCCTCCATCGTCAACTTGCCGGTGCGCGCCCGGCGGACGATGTCCTCGTAGGCCTGCCAGAACTCGAAGAAGGTGAGCGTCTCGGCCTTCTTGATGCCGGCCACGACCAGCTGCCGGTCGCCGCTCTTGTTCACCAGGTCGATGGCCAGGCCCAGGTTGACGTGCTCGGGCTTGACCAGCGTCGGCTTGCCGTCCTTCTCGGTGTACGAGTAGTTGATGGACGGCATGGCCTTCAGCGCCTGCACCATCGCGTAGCCGATGAGGTGCGTGAAGGAGACCTTGCCACCGCGGGCGCGCTTCAGGTGGTTGTTGATGACGATCCGGTTGTCGAACAGCAGCTTCACCGGGACCGCGCGGACCGAGGTGGCCGTCGGCAGGTCACGGGAGGCGTTCATGTTCTTCGCCACGGCCGCGGCGGGACCGCGGAGCGTGACGAACTCGGGCCCGGCGGCCGGCTCGACCTCCTTCGGGGCCGCCGCCGGCTTGGCCGCGGCGGGCTTCGCAGGCGCAACCGGCGCGGCGGCCGGAGCGGCGGGCGCGGCGGCCTCC
The DNA here is from genome assembly GCF_031845425.1 of Streptomyces millisiae. NCBI lineage: Bacteria > Bacillati > Actinomycetota > Actinomycetes > Kitasatosporales > Streptomycetaceae > Streptomyces > Streptomyces millisiae. Next base: position 27,321 of record NZ_JAVREM010000014.1, on the reverse strand, counting down.
CGGGCCGCCGGCGCGGCGGCGGGTGCCGCGGCGGCCGGCGTGCTCACGGCCGGCCTGGCCGCCGCCGCACCATCCGTGCCCGGCTTGTAGTCGGCGAAAAAGTCCCACCAGGCACGGTCGACCGAGTTCGGGTCCTGGAGGTACTGCTGGTAGATCTCGTCGACGAGCCATTCGTTTGCACCGAAGCCAGCCGCAGGGTTCTTCCCTGCCGCTTGGTCGGTGTCGACGCTGGAGGTGTTCGGAGACTGTGGCGACACGGCGGCAACCGCCCTCTTCCGCTTCGCAAGGTGATTGGACAGCGGAAAACAAGGCTACGCCCCAACCGCCGTCGGGCGCAGTCCTCACAGCTCAGACGTGGCCTACGCCACATTCCGGATGGGGTTTCAGCGGCTGAATCCTCGGGAACGGCACCAAGTTCGGCTCAAAGAGGCAACGAAAAGGCAAAGCCTGACCACGGCACCGTGGCGGCCGGCCGGCCCCGCACCCGAGCTGCGTCGATGCCGGCGCGCGGCGCCCGACACGTGCGGGCAGCCGTCGGCGCCGGAGCGCCCGGTTGGGGGCACCTCCCAGGCCGCCAGGCCTGGGGGCGGAGGTCCGGACCGACTCTACGTCAACTGTTTGCCTTCGCGTTACCTGGGAGCGTGAGCCGGATCCGGCAACCCCGTCGGGATTCGGCCACCGCGATGGTCCCGCCGTGTAGATCCACCGCCCAGCGGGCGATCGCGAGCCCGAGACCGGTCCCGCCGTCACTCGGAGTGACGCCGTCGATCGTGCCCCGGCCGAAGCGCTCGAAGACCAGCTCGCGCTGCTCCGGCGGGATCCCGGGACCCTCGTCGAGCACCTCGAGCACCAGGCCGCCCGGCAGCTGCCCGGGGCGCGCCACCACGGTGACCTGGCCGCCGGGCGGGCTGTGCTTGACCGCGTTGTCCACCAGGTTGGTGACCACCTGGTCGAGCCGCTCGCGGTCGGCGTGCGCCCGCAGGCCGACTGGCGTCACGTCGAGCCGCAGCCGCACGTCGGTGCGCCCGTTGCCGCGCTTCTGGGCCACCTGGGCGTCGCCCAGCACGGCCGTGAGATACGGCTCGACCTGGAAGAACCCGGCCTGCAGCGGCACCACGCCGTTCTCCAGGCGCGACAGGTCGAGCAGCTGCTCCACGAGCCGGCCAAGCCGCTCGGTCTGCCGCAGCGCGGTGGCCATGGTCTTCGGATCCGCCTCGGAGACGCCGTCCACCACGTTCTCCAGCACGGCGCGCAGCCCCGCGATGGGGGTGCGCAGCTCGTGGGAGACGTTGGCGACCAGCTCCTTGCGGTGCCGGTCGGCCGCCTGCAGGTCGGCGGCCATCCGGTTGAACGCGTGCGCGAGGTCGCCCAGCTCGTCCCGACGGGTGACGGTCACCCGCCGGCCGTACTCGCCCCGCGCCATGGCCCGGGACGCGGACGTCATCTCCAGCACCGGGGTCGCCAGGTTGTGCGCCACGAACTGCGTGACCAGCAGCGAGGCGATGATCGCGAAGATGGCGATCAGCTGGAGCCCCAGGTCCGAGCGGTAGGCCACCAGGATCAGCAGGGTCGTGATGGCGACCGAGATGATCACCAGCCAGCCGAGCGCCGCCTTCACGGAGCGCATCGGGTCGATCGGGCGCAGCAGCCGCCACACGGCGGGCCAGGCCCGCCGCCAGACCGGGCGTCTGACCAGGTCGGACAGGACGGACACGCGGCTCAGACCTCGGATCCGCCCTGGCTCCTGGCCGCCGGTTCACCGGCGAAGCCCGGCGGGGTCTCCAGCGCGTAGCCGACGCCGTGCACGGTGCGGATCCGCTCGGCGCCGATCTTCCTGCGCAGCGCCTTGACGTGGCTGTCCACCGTTCTGGTGCCCGAGGCGTCGGCCCAGTCCCAGACCTCGGCCAGCAGCTGCTCCCTGGTGAGCACGGCGCGCGGCGAGCGGGCCAGGCACATCAGCAGGTCGAACTCGGTCGGCGTGAGGTGGATGTCCTTGCCGGCCGCCCGGACCCGCCGCTGGGTGCGGTCGATCTCCAGGTCGCCGAGGCGCACGCTCCCGGGCCGGGGCGTGGTCGCGGCCACCGCCGCGCGCTCGATGCGGCGGAGCAGCACGTGCGACCTGGCGACCAGCTCGCGCATGGAGAACGGCTTGGTCATGTAGTCGTCGGCGCCGACCCCGAGGCCGACCAGCATGTCCGTCTCGTCGTCCCGCGCGGTCAGCATCAGCACCGGCACGGGGCGCTGCGCCTGCACCCGGCGGCAGACCTCGAGACCGTCGAAGCCGGGCAGCATCACGTCGAGGATGAGCAGGTCGGGGTGCCAGGCGGCGGCGGTCTCGACGGCCGCCGGGCCGTCCGCCGCGGTCTGCACGAGGAAGCCCTCGGCACGCAGCCGGGCGGCGATCGCCTCGACGATGGTCGGGTCGTCCTCGACGACGAGGACCCGGCGCTGCGCCCCTGGGGTGGTCGCGGTGGAGGTGTGGTGCCCGGTGCGCTCCTGTCCTGCCGGCTCCGGCGGGGCGGAGGTCCCGCCCAGGCCGTTGAGCTTGGGTGTCTTCTCCTGATGGGTGTGGTCCATCGGCTGAGTCCTGGTGTCCGTCTGATTCATCTATCCCGCCCCCGGGATCGTGGTGCCAGTCGGCTGGCTGTGCTCTCTTGCTGTGCTCTTTGCTGAGTTCTTCGGTGTGTGCTTCGAAGTACGGGGTGGACCAACGGTCGTGGCGGTCCGCGACTGTGCTGATTGCACAGAGACTGTGAAGGTGCTGGTAGGCACTGGGCAGCAGCGTAGGCCCGATGGGAAGGCCGCGGCTACGCGGACTGCCTGGCGAGATGGTGGCTGGCGAGAAACAGCACGTCGGGAACGCCTCGGGCAACCGGGACTTCTCTGGTGCGAACGTCGGCGAAACCGGCCTTCCGCAGATTCTCCACAAAACGCTCGGAGCCGTGTGCCGACCAGACCACCAGCAGCCCGCCCGGGCGGAGCGCGGCGCGGCAGGCCGCGAGCCCGGCGGGGGAGTAGAGGCCGTCGTTGTCCTCGGTCACCGTCCAGTCGGGACCGTTGTCGATGTCCAGGCACAACGCGTCGTAACCGGCCCGGACGCCGCGCAGGTGGGCCAGCAGGTCGTCGTGGACCAGCCGCACCCGGGGGTCGGCGAGCGCGCCCGCGGTCAACTCGCCCAGCGGGCCCGCCCGGTGCCAGTCGATGACGGCCGCCTCCCGCTCCAGCACGGTGATGCGGCCCCAGCCCGGCTCGCTGGCCGCGGCGACCAGCGAGAAGCCGACCCCGAGACCGCCGATCAGCACCTCGGGCGGCGCGGCGGCCGGCCCGCCGCCGGCCAGGGCCGCGAACGCCTCGGTGACCAGCAGGCGTTCCGAGCGGCCGTCCGAGGTGTCCATCAGGAAGCAGCCGTTGGCGACGATCTGGAGCAGCGCGCCGTGGCGGCGCAACACCACCTCGCCGAACGGCCCTTCCCTGCGGTCGAGGACGACCGGCCGGTCGTCCTCGGCGGGGGGAGCTGGGTTGGGGAACGGAGCGGGGGCCATGCGCCCATCATCGCGCATGGCCCCCTTCGCACGTTCGCGGTGGTTCGCTCCGGCGGTCGGGTCAGCCGTTGGCGAGCGCCTGCAGCCGGTCCATGGCGCCGTTGAAGACGTTGTGATCGCCAACGGTCGGACCGGTCGAGGTGTACTGCCAGAAGGTGTAGAAGCCCCAGCCGGCCGGCAGGGTGCCGGGCGAGGAGGCGTAGCGGGCGACCCACAGCGGGTTGGTCGAGCCGAAGGCGCTGGAGTTGCCGGTGCAGGTGGTCCACCAGCTGGTGGAGGTGTAGATCACCACGTCGCGACCGGTGCGGGCGCGGTAGGTGTTGGCGAAGTCCCGGATCCAGTTGACCATCGCGGACTGGCTCAGCCCGTAGCAGGTGGCGCCGTAGGGGTTGTACTCCATGTCCACCACGCCGGGCAGGGTCCTGCCGTCCCGGGACCAGCCGCCGCCGTTGTCGACGAAGTAGTTGGCCTGGGCGGCGCCGCTGGAGTTGTTGGGCAGCGCGAAGTGGTAGGCGCCGCGGATCATGCCCACGTTGTAGGAGCCGTTGTACTGCTGCGCGAAGTACGGGTTCCGGTACGAGGTGCCCTCGGTCGCCTTGACGTAGGCGAACCGGTTGCCGGCGTTCCACAGCGTGCTCCAGGCGACGTTGCCCTGGTGGCTGGAGACGTCCACGCCCTCGACCGTGGCGAGCGGGGTGACGATCGAGTCCTCGGTGACGCGTTGGCCGCCCTCGTGTTCGAGGATCTCGGAGCCGAGGTAGGCGGAGCCGACGGCCGGCTCGCCGCGCTCGGCGGCCTCGGCCGCGGTCGCGGCGTTGGGGGTGGCGATCAGCAGCGCCAGGGTGGCGACGACCGTGGAGAGCAGGGCGGGTATGCCGCGGCGGCGGGCGCCGGGACGGGTTCTTGACCTACCGGAACCAAGCATGGGCCGAGCCTTTCGAGCCGTGAGGTGTGGGGGTGGGCGAAGCAGCTCGTCGCGCTCACATGGTGTGATCACGTCAATCGTGAAGGTAATGGGAGTGCTTGGTGAGGCGGAAGGGGGCGCCGGGCACGCCGTTGGTCTACCCCGGTGGCGATCGCGAACGGATCTGCCAGGACGGCTGACCGGCCCTCAACTTTCAGGCGTGAAAACTCCCCGGGACCCCCACGGTCTACGCGCGCAGCGGGCGGAGTCAGAGCTCGGCGAGCAACACCGAGGCGTCGTCATGCGTCTTGCCGCGCGGGTACGCCGTGCCCGCCGGGTCGGCGGCCTCGGCCTCCCGCACCTGCCTGATGGCCGCCTGCGGCCCGTCCGCGATCAGCACCGAGAACAGGTCGGCCCAGTTGCCGAGGCCGAACGTCTCGACCCAGCGGCCGAGTCCGTCGCTGAGGGCCACCAGCGAGCGCACCCGGCTCCGGGGCAGCGCGCCGGTGACGGCGAGCTCGGCCACCGCCGGATCGGCCGCCGCCGTGAAGAAGCCGCCCGGCATGTTGCGCAGGCCCTCGACGAAGGCCGCCCGCTCGCCGCGCGGCAACCTCAGCGCCGCCGGCCGGAGATCGTCGAGGCGCGTGTCAAGTACCGGGTGGATCTCACCCTCCTGGTCCTCGATCAGCAGCGCGGAGTCGGAAAGCACCAGGTACTCGACGGTCTCGGCCGTCCAGCGGGCGCAGACGACGGTGGCCTGCGGCGTGCGGCGGTGAGAAAGGTCACACGTCTCGCGGTGCGCGTCGGCCGTCCGGCCGATGGCCTCGGCCAGGCAGGAGGCGGGCGACATCTCGGCCCGCGAGCCGAGCAGTTCGAGCAGCGCCCCGCCGAGCCTCGACGAGAACCATGCGACGCTGTGCCGGCAGCCGACGGCATCGGTCGGCGCCGTCACGCCGTCCAGCAGCACGAGGGCGCCGCCCGCGCCCGAGGCGGGCGTCGCCGCGGCCACGTAGTCCTCGTCTGGCAGGCCGGGGGTGCCCGGTTCGGTAGCGGACTGGATGCGCATGGCGACCAGTCTGCCGTAGGCTGGGATATGTCAGTGATTGTGGGGATAACAGCGGGTATAACAGCGGGTATTGACGCGGGGACAGGGGATCTTGCCAGGAGACGCGGCGGAATTCCAGTCGAATCGGGGCCCTGAGCAGGCCGGGTTCCGACGTCGGCTTGTCCGCCAACTCCCCCGTAAGGTTCACTCCTTCGGGTAAGACCGGGCGGACACCGCTCTGCTGCCCGGTCGGCGCTGGCAACGTTCGGTGCCCAAAGTGACGAGAATGCGAGCACAGGTGCGGAAGACCACACTGCACGACCCCGCCGACCCGTCCCACCCCGCACCGTCAGGTTCCCGGACGCGTGCGGCGCGGCGGCGGGCGAGAGTGCGTACCCGGCTGGTGGTCGGTGTGCTCCTCACGGGTGTCGCGGTGCTCGGTGCCGGTGCTCCCGCCATGCTCGGCACCGTGGAGGACTACGACGAGGCCCGGCGGCTGCACGAGCGCTCCCAGGTCGCCGAGCAGGTCGTCACCCTCTCCCACCTGGTCGCCGACGAGCGTGACGCGCTGGTCGCGGCCGTCGCCGCGGGCAACCCGGGCGCGGCTCGCGGCGAGGACGAGCTGGCCCACGTCGACGACGCGGCCGCCGGCCTCGGCGGTTCCCTCGACCAGCAGACCGGCGCCGCGCTCGCCGGCCTGCCGGCGGCCCGCGAGTTCGCTCACTCCGCCGAGGCGACGCCGCTGGCGACCTTCGACGCCTACACCGCCATCGTCCAGGCCCTCGACGGCTTCCTGCGCGCCACCGTCGACGCCGCCCCCGAGGACGCCGACGACCCCGCCGCCGACGCGCTGCCCGACCTGGCCCGAGCCGTGGACGCCTCGTCCGCCACCCGCGGCCTGCTGCTCGCCGCCCTCGCAGGACCCGGCGAGCAGCGCGAGCTCACCACCCTCGCCCAGCGGCAGCGGGTGCGCGAGGAGGCCGCCCTCGCCGACTTCACCGCCGTGGCCGGCCCCCGGGCCGCCGGCGCCTACGAACACGCCCTCACCGGCGGCGGCGCCGAGGCCGCCGCCGGGCTGCTGCTCGTCCTCACCGACGCGCCCGTGCTCTCGCCCGAGGACCACGCGCTGGACGAGAGCCAGGTCCACGACACGCTGCTGGACCGCACCCGGCTCCAGCGGGGCGTGCTCACCGACCTCGCCGACGAGCACACCGACCGGGTGCGGAGCCTGCGCGACGGCGAGGTGCAGGAGCTCACCTTCGCCGGCGGCGCCCTGCTGGTGGCGCTGGTCCTCGGGATCGGCGTGAGCGTGGGGACCGCGCGCTCCCTCACCCGCCCGCTGGCCGCCGTCCGCCTTGGCAGCAGCCGGGTCGCCGCCGACCCCACCGGGCAGGAGCCCGTCAAGTACTCGGGGCGCAACGACGAGTTCGCCGAGGTCGTGGCCTCGGTCAACGCGCTGCACGCCCGCGCCCTCAGCCTGCACCAGCACGCGACCGAGGCCGCCCAGCAGGCCGCCGAGATCGCCCAGGACACCGGCGGGCTGCGCGCCGAGCGCGACCGGCTGCTCGCCGAGCAGAACGAGCTGCACGCCAGGCTCGCGGCGCTGCACGGCGCGGTGCACGGCATGTTCGCGCACCACGCGCAGCGGCTGCTGATCCTCACCGGCGAGCAACTGGCCGTCATCGAGGGCCTGGAGTCGCAGGAGACCGACCCGGACCGGCTCGCGGTGCTGTTCACCGTCGATCACCTCGCCGCCCGGATGCGCAGGCACGGCGAGAACCTGCTGCTGCTGGCCGGCGCCGAGCCCCCGCAGCAGCTCAACGAGCCGATGCCGCTGATCGACGTGGCCCGCGCCGCCGTCAGCGAGATAGAGCGCTACGAGCTGGTGGAGACGGCGCCCGCGCCGCCGCCGGTGTGGATCACCGGGGTCGCGGCCCGCGACCTGAGCCACCTGCTGGCCGAACTGCTCGACAACGCCACCGCCTACTCGCCGACCGGCGCCCGGGTCAGGCTCACCGGCCGCTGGGCGGACGGCGAGTTGCTGATGACCGTCGAGGACGAGGGCCTCGGCCTGAGCCAGGAGCGGCTCGCCGAGCTCAACGCCAGGATCGCCGACCCGGTCACCCCGCCCCCCGGCGCCGCCTCGGTCCCCGAGGCCGGCATGGGCATCGGCATGGGCCTCTACACCGTGGCCCGGCTGGCCGCCAGGCACGGCCTCCGCTGCTGGCTGCGGGCCCGACCGACGGGCGGCACGGTGGCCGAGGTCGCGGTGCCGGCCCGCCTCGTCGAGGACGTCACCGAGCCCTACCCGAGCCACGGCACGGCGCCCACGCTGCCGGTCCGCGAGCCGGGGGGCAGCGGGCCCGTGCCCATCCCCGACGCCAGGACCGCCGAGTACGCGCGCGCGGCGGAGCACACCGAGCACGCGCACGCCGCGGACACCGCGCCCAGGTTCCAGCCGCAGCCGCCGCCGGCGCACGCCATCACCGACAGCGGCCTGCCGCGGCGCACCAGGGGCGTGCCGACCCCCTTCGACGACCCCAACGGCGGCCGGACCCCGGCCGTCGACCCCGAGGAGCTGCGTCGTCGGCTCGGCGGCTTCCAGCGTGGCGCGCGTGACGGCCACCGGGACGCGGCCCAGGCCGCGGGTGGCTATCCGGGAGACTTCCGTGGCTCCGCAGCGACCGGAGAGGAGATGCCGTCATGACCTCGCAGATCCAGGTCCCGCCGGGCGCCAGCCGCAGTGGAGGGCAGGACCTGCGCTGGATGCTCACCCGACTGGTGGAGGAGGTGCCCGGGGTGCTCTCGGTCGCCGTGGTCTCCGCCGACGGCCTGCCCCTGCTGTCCTCCGAGCCCCCGGAGGACCCGGCGGGGACCGGTCGGCGCCGCCGGTCGCTGACCGGACCGCTGGGCGCGGCGGCCGACCTGGCCACCGTGGTCTCCGGGCTCGGCAGCCTCACCAACGGCGCGGCCGCGCTGATGGACGGCGGCCAGGTGCGGCAGACGCTGGTGGCCATGGCGGAGGGCAACCTGCTGGTCATGTCCATCAGCGACGGCTCGCTGCTCGGCGTCTACACCGACCCCGAGGCCGACATGGGTGTGGTGACCTACCACATGGCGCTCTTCGTCGGCCGCGCCGGCCACCTGCTCACCCCCGAGCTGCGGGCCGAACTGCGCCAGGCGACGCCGAGACCCCGCTAGCCCCCGGCGGCCTGGCCGGCCCCTCCGGTCGGCTCCGGCGTCTGGGGCGGTGTCAGCTCGGCCAGTTCCTCGGGGGTGAGGCCGGCCGTCAGGGCGGCCAGTTCGTCGAGACGGCGGTGCAGGTCGTCGCGCCGGCGGCGTTCCTCCTCGGCGGCGGCCAGCTCCGCGTCGAGGGCCGCCCGGGCCGCCGTGGCCAGCTCGTCGGCGGCCCGCTCGCCCGAGTCGAGCCGGTCGATCTCGGCGGCGCGGGCCGCCGCCGCCCGGGCCGCCACCGTCTGGTCGTGCAGCGCCTGCCCCGGGTCCTCGCCGAGCAACAGGGCGAGCGCCGGCGGCAGTTGGAGGCCGCCGCGGTACTGGGCGCGGGCGACGCGGCCGGCGGCTTCCCGGGCGGCGGCCAGGTCGGAGCGGGTCGCCGCCAGCCGCTCCTCCAAGCGCCTGGCCTCGTCCCGCCGCTCGGCCAGCCGCGCGACGGCCTCCTCGTGAGCCCGGGTCGCCTCCCCGGTCTCCCGGTACAGGGCGCGCAACTCCTCCTGCGGCGAGCGCTCGGCGGCCGCCGGACGCACCGGCACGGCGGTGAGGGCCAGCACGGCCAGGGCCGCCGCCGCCCATCGGCGCTGTCGGGTCAAGGGCGCACCTCCGTGCCGCTCGCGCAGTGGTCACGCGCATGGTGCGCACGGCCGCGCGGCCGGCGCGCGCCGGGCGGGTCCGAAGGGGTGGTCAGTCTCCGGCGTCCGGGTCATAGACGTACTGCCAGCCGCGCGGCAGCCGCAGCAGCCTGCTGTGCCCGATCGGCTCAAGGCGGTAGACGTAGACCCGGTCAGGCTGCACCTCGTCGCCCGGCACCGGCACCCGGTAGACGCGCGGCGGCTTGCCCGTGGGCCCGACGAGCACCGGCAGCACCCGGCCGTCGAGCGGTCCGCCGACGAAGGGCGTGCGTTCGCTCCGCATCCCGCCGCCCCGTCAGGCGCCCGTGGGCGTCATCATCGCGATGGTCCGCTCGAACAACTGGTCGATCCGGCCGCCCGGTTCCTCCAGCTCGGCGGCGGCGCGCAGGAAGCGCGCCGTGGCCTTGTCCCGCCCGGCGGTGACCACCAGCTGGGCCACGAACTGGTCCACCAGCCAGTCGCGCAGCCGGTCGAGCGGCAGCTCCTTCTCCTCGTCGAGCCAGATCAGCGAGGCGGCTTCGACCGTGGTTATCCAGGTGCGTACGACGAGCCGCAGCGGCGGGCTCGGCTCGGCCACCCGCATGTGCCGCAGCACCTGGGTGGCCGCCGCCCGCCGCACCCGGTCGACGATGGCCGTGGTGCGGTTGGTCTCCACCACGCTGCCGCCCTTGAGCAGCGCGGTGAAGCCCTCGCCGTGCCCGTCGACGAAGGCCAGGTAGCGGTCGAGGCCGGCCGCCAGACGCTGACTCAGCGCGCCCGACTCGGCCACCGCGAAGCACAGTTCGAGCTGTTCGGCCGCGCTGCTCAGCGCCGCCTCGTACAACTGCTGCTTGCCGCCGGGGAAGTAGCGGTAGACCAGCGGCCGGGAGACCCCGGCCTCGCGGGCCACGTCGTCCAGCGAGACCTCCTCCGGCACGCTGCGCGCGAACAGCGCCTGCGCCGTGGCGATCAGCTGGCCACGGCGCTCCTCCACGCTCAGTCTGCGGTAGGCCGGACCGGGCGGGTCGGGGCGGCTGCTCATGAGCTGAAGGGTAACGGTCCAGGCCGGTCCGAGGGGGAACCGGAGCGTCACTGTCCGGATGGCGTGGGGCTCGAACCCGTCCCCTTCACGCCCGCCGCGGGCCCGATTCACGCCACTTGTTCACTTCACGGCCACGGGTATCGGAGCCTTCGGTAACCACGTGACGCTGTGCTGTGTGGCTATGACGCGTGTGTCGAGTACGCGGCGAGGGTCCGGACGCCGGTCCGGGCGGCCGACCGGGAGGCGGGTCCTGACCGGCTGGCTGCCGCGCTGGAGCACCATCCGCGGCCGGGTGGCCATCGTGCTCGCCGTGCCCACGTGCCTGCTGCTCGTGCTCACCGGGGTCGCGGTGGGGGACCGGGCGGAGGACTGGTCGGCGGCCCGGGAGAGCGGCGAGCGGGTCCAACTCGCCCTCGACGCCCAGAACCTGGTCCGCGAGCTGCAACGCGAACACGGACTCACCAGCGGCCTGCTCGGCGGTGCCGGTCGCTACCGGCCGGAACTGGCCGACACCAGGCGGCGGGTGGACGCCATCCACGCCGAACTGCAACGCCGCGTCGACCGCGACTCGGCCCCCGCCTTCGAGGACGCGCTGGGCTCGCTCGACCAACTCCCCGCCGTCCGCGAGGGGGTGGACGACGAGTCGATCGACCGTGAGGAGGCGCTCGGCTTCTTCGCCACCGCCATGGCCGAGTTGAACGACGCCCAGCTCGCCGAGGGCTCGAACCACGGCGACCAACTCCTCGGCGACGGCATGGCCGCGCTGCAGGAGCTGGCCGGCGCCACCGAGGCGCTGGCCGAGGAACGCGGCCTGATGAACGGCGTGTTCGTGGCCGGCCGGTTCACCGAGGGCCAGTACGTGGAGTTCGCCGGCGCCAGGGCCGCCCGCGAGTCCGCGCTGCGCGGCTACGAGCAGGTGGCCACCGCCGAGCAACGCGCCGCGCTCGACGCGGCGTTCGAGACCGAGGACGCGACGCGGGTCGCGACCTTCGAACAGCTGGCCGACGCCGGCGCCGACGGCTCCCCGCTCGACGCCCAGGCCGACGACTGGTGGACCGCGAGCACCGCGCTCACCGACGGGCTGCACGAGACCCAGCGACAGGTGGGGGAGGACGTCGCCGAGCGCGCCGACCGGCTCAGCGCCGCCGCCACCCGGCAGCTCGCCGGCTTCGTCGCCCTGGGCCTGCTGATCCTCGGCGTGGCCGTGGGGCTCGCGGTGCTCGCCGCCCGCTCCATCGCCCGCCCGCTGGACGAGCTCACCCGGCAGGCCGAGGCCGTGGCCGGGCACCGGCTCCCGGAGACCGTCCGCTCCATCCAGGAGGCCGAGCCGGAGGAGGCGGAGCAGCTGCTGCCGCCCGAACCCGACCCGACGCTGGCCGGGGGCGCCGAGGAGGTCACCCGGCTGGCCGCCGCGCTGCACGACGTGGAGCGCACCGCCGTCGGCCTGGCGGCCCAGCAGACCGTGCTGCGCCGCAACGGCACCGAGTCGCTGGCCAACCTCGGGCACCGCAACCAGCGCCTGGTGCGCCGCCAACTCCGGCTGATCACCGCCCTGGAGAGCAAGGAGCTGGACCCGGACGCGCTGGGCGAGCTGTTCGAGCTCGACCACCTGGCCACCCGCATGCGCCGCAACGCCGACTCGCTGCTGATCCTCACCGGCCAGCAACTGCCGCCCCGCGTCTGGACCGGCACCGCCGAGATCGCCGAGGTGGTCCACTCGGCGGTCTCCGAGGTGGAGGACTACCGCAGGGTCACCCTCGTCGAGGCCGAGCCGTGCTCGGTGCACGGCGGCGCCTTCTACGAACTCTCGCACCTGCTCGCGGAGTTGATCGAGAACGCGCTGACCGCATCGCCGCAGGGCCGGCTCGTGGAGGTCTACGGCTGGTGGGACGGACCCGAGTACTGCCTGGCCATCGTCGACCGCGGCGACGGGATGACCGATGAGGAGTTGGACCTCGCCAACGCCCGGCTGCGCGGCGAGGACTCGTTCCTGGTGGCCCCCACCCGGTTCCTCGGCCACTTCGTGGTCGGCACCATCGCCGCCCGGCTCGGCGTCCAGGTGGAGGTGCGACACACCCAGAGCGCTCCCACCACGGCCGCGGCGCGCGGCGCCGGCGTCTCGGCGTATGTGGCGCTGCCGTCCGACCTCGTGCACCCGCGTGCCGCGGGCCGGGCGGCGCACGCCGAGCCTCCCCCGCCGGCGCGGGCGATCGGCAGGCGGCGCTGACCGGCGCCGCCGCTCAGCACAGGTGGTTGATCTGCAGGACCGTCATGGTCTTGAAGCGGTGGCCGGCGAGCACCACGGCGAACGCCTGCTCGGTCACCACCATCCGCATCACCGGGTCGTCGTGGCCATACGGCTCGGTGGCCCGCAGCGGGTCCTCGCAGGCCCCCGCCATGCCCAGGGTCAGCCGCTCGCTGACGTCGGGCGGCAGCGCGTCGTGGGCAGCCTCCGCCACGGGGTCGTACCTGAGGCGGTAGGTCACGTCCATGTGGGTCCCCGTGCGGCTTGGCGCTCGTCCTGGCGCGTGTCATGCAGCGTAGCCGATCTGGGGCGGAGCGTGACCTGATAGTCCGACCGCGACCGGCTGATCCGGGCGACACCCGGGCGGCTCACGGTGGAAGTCCCAGACTCTGGCGTTGAGTTCAGGATATATCCCGGCAACGGTGACCCGTCGCGCCGGTCTCCGCCCGCCCGTGTGCCGTCCGGCCTGCGGGTTTTCCGATTCCCCCGGAAGACGGAATGAACCGCCGGCGCCGCTCGCACGTGATTCCTGTGGGCGCACCGGCACCGGCCCCGGCCCTCGGCCGGCGGTCAGGAAGGAGCTGACGCGATGGAGCAGGACATCCGGGCGGAAGGGCGCGGGCTGCCGGAGGTCGGCGCCATGGCACGGGACGTGCGGCGCGACCGGATCGGCCGCGTCATGGCCTACGAGGGCGGCCAGGTGTGGCTGCGCCCGTTGGCGGGCGGCCTGGAGTGGACGGCGCGTCCCTGCGACGTGCGTCGGGTCTCGCTGAGCGAGTCGCTGAGCGCCCGGGTGGCCGAGGCCAACCGCCGCTCCACCGGCATGCGTTGACCGCTTCCGCCGGAGCCGGGCGCCGGCCCGGCGGGGAGGTCGATCCGCATAGTCGACTATCGGTTAGCCGACTATGTGCAGCTAGGATCGAGGCGTGGAAGCGAGTGAGGTCAGGCGCGTCAACCGGGCGCTGAACAAGACGAGCCAGCTGTACCGCGCGGCCAAGGCGCGCCGTCTCGCGGCCCTCGGCCTGCACCCAGGGCAGGACGTGCTGCTGTGGGTGCTGGCCCAGGAGCCCGACGGCATGACCGTCTCGCGACTGGCCGCCACCCTCGGCATCGAGCAGCCCACCGCCACCCGCAGCCTGGCCCGGCTCGAACCCGGCGGCTGGTTCCGCCGCGAGCCGGTCCCGACCGACCGCCGCCAGGTCCGCATCGTCGTCACCGAGGCCGGCCACCGCCTGCTGCCCGACATCGAGCGCACCTGGGCCGAGCTGGCCGAGCTGACCATGGGCGCCGTCGACCCCGAGCGCCGTGAGATCGCCCTCGCGGTCCTGGAGGAGGCCAACGACCGGCTGCGCGAGGTGGTGGGCGAGGAGCCGCTGGCCCAGGGGTGAAAACGCCTGGCCCCGGGCGGCCGCCGTCGCCCATCATCGGCGCGTGGACGCCTACCTCACCACCGCGCGGCTGCGCCTCCGCCCCTTCACCGCCGACGACCTCGGCCCGCTGGTCGAACTCGACGGCGACCCCGAGGTGATGCGCCACCTCGACGCCGGCCGCCCGCTCGACCCCGAGACCGTGCGGACCGTGACCCTGCCCAGGCTGCTCGGCCCCGGCTACTGGGCGGCCGAGGAGCTCGCGGGCGGCGCCTTCGTCGGCTGGTTCGAACTCCGCGCGCTGGCCGACCCGGGGGAGCGGGAGCTCGGCTACCGGCTGCTGCGGGCCGCCTGGGGGCGCGGCTACGCCACCGAGGGGGCCAGGGCCCTGGTCCGGCTCGGCTTCACGGAGCTCGGCGCCCGGCGGATCCTGGCCACCACCATGTCCGTCAACACCCGCTCCCGCCGGGTGATGGAGAAGGTCGGGCTGCGCCACGTCCGCACCTTCTTCGAGGACTGGCCGGAGCCCGCCGAGGGCGCCGAACACGGCGACGTCGAGTACGCGCTCAGCCGGGCGGACTGGGAGCGCGACCACCAGCGCTGAAAAGGGCTGCGGGCCGGTCACCGACCGTGCTTCGATGGCCGGATGACGTCCCCTGACCGGCTGCTCGCCTTCGCGGCCATGTCCTTCCTGCTGATCATCGTCCCAGGGCCCAGCGTTCTCTTCGTGATCGGTCGGGCCCTGGCCCACGGCCGTCGCGCCGCGCTGACCACGGTCGTCGGCAACACGCTCGGCGCCTACACCCTGGTGATCGCCGTCGCCCTCGGCGTCGGCACGATCGTCGAGCGCTCGGCCCTCGTCTTCACCGCCCTCAAGCTGGCCGGCGCCGCGTACCTGGTCTACCTGGGTGTCCGGGCCGTCCGTGAACGCCGCTCGCTGCGCGCCGAGTTCGCCGCCGAGGGCGAGGGGGCAGCGGCCCGACGCGGGCTGCGCACCCTGTGGGAGGGGTACGTGGTCGGTGTCACCAACCCCAAGACGATCGTCTTCTTCGCCGCCGTGCTCCCGCAGTTCGTCGACCGGGCACAGGGCCATGTGACGCTCCAGATGCTCGTCCTCGGTCTGGTGTTCAACGCCATCGCCCTGACCCTCGACAGCGTCTGGGGCCTGGTCGCCGCCGGCGCCCGCGGCTGGTTCGCGCGCTCCCCGCGGCGCCTCTCCGCCATCGGCGGTTTCGGCGGTTTCGCGATGATCGGTCTCGGCGTCACGGTGGCGGCCACCGGCCGCGCGGACTGACCGGCCGCGCCCCCGTGCGTCCCCCGTGCCCCGGTGCGCGGCGGCCGTGCGTCACGATTCCCCGCGAGACGGGGGTGCCTGACGGCGTGTCGTGGTGTCATGGAGGGACTCCGCCCCGTTCGCGCCAGAGAAAGAACCGTTCGCATGGAAGAGGAGCCGCTGTCCGACTGGGCAGAGCGACGCAGCCGGCGCCGCGCCGATCGCTACCGGGTGGTCACGCTCACCCCCGGCCCGCCGGCCGGCGGCCATGTGGACCCGGCGGCACCCCGCCTCGTCAGCCGGTGGAACGGCTACGAGTGGGAGGCCGTCGCCGTCGTCGCCAACCTGGCCGAGGCCAAGCGGATCCTCTACCCGGAGACGGCCGGCACCGACCCCACGCCCTGCCCGCCGGCCGTCGGCCGGCACCGGCGCGCCGCCCCGGAGCGGGGCGAGGGGAGTTGAGCCGGTGACGCGCGGCCCGACCGTCCGCGAGCTCACCGCGCAGGCGCTGTCCTCGGTGGAGCGCGGATACGACCTGCTCGCGCCGAAGTTCGATCACACCTCGTTCCGCACCCCGGACCCGGTGCTGGACGCGATGACCGAGGCGCTGCGCCCGCTCGGCCCGTTCGACGCCGCCCTCGACGTCTGCTGCGGCACCGGCGCCGGCGTCGGCGTGCTGCGCCGCCTCGCCGTGGACCGGGTGGTCGGTGTCGACTTCAGCGCCGGCATGCTCGCCCGGGCGCGCGCCGCACACCCCGGAGGGCCACGCTGGGTACGCGCCGACGCGCGGGCGCTGCCGTTCGCGCCGGCCACCTTCGACCTCGCGATCAGCCTCGGCGCCTTCGGCCACTTCCTGCCACACGAACGCCCCGCGCTCTTCGCCGGCATCCGCGCCACGCTCCGGCCCGGCGGCCGCTTCGCCTTCCCGATGGCCGCGCCGCCCCGCGTCGGCTCCCCGCCCTACTGGGCCCTGTGGGGCTTCGACGCCGCCATGCGGCTGCGCAACGCGGTCTGGCGCCCGCGCTTCGTGATGTACTACCGCACCTTCCGACTCCCCGACGTGCGACGCGAGTTGGCCGCCGCCGGCTTCACGGTGCGGATCCTCCCGCTGACGGCGCTCGGCCGCCGCGACGACGGCACGCTGCGCTGCGCGCTGCTCGTCGCCGAGGCCACCGCCGTCACGGCGGCGGCAACGGCCCGCGCCGCAGCGCCACCACGACGGCGTGCGTCCGGTCACTGACGTCCAGCCTGGTGAAGACCCGCTCGGTCGGGGCCCGCCGCACCTCGGGGCGCGCTCCGGGCTGTAACGGAAATTCCCGCCCTATGCTGGCAGCGACTCGCGAGCGCGGCATGCGAACGGGGATGCGTCATGGACGAGGATCTGGCCATCGGGCGGCGGGTGCGGCGGGCTCGTGACGCCCTCAACCTCACCCAGGAACAGTTGGCCGAGCGCGCTGGACTCAGCGTCGGCGTCGTCAAGAAGATCGAGCGGGGCGGCACCTGCCGGATCGACACCTATCACGCGCTGGCCAGCGCGCTGGGGCTGCGGACCAGCCAACTGTTCGATCCGCCCGCGCTCGGGGCGGACCCGCACGCCGATGACCGGACCATGGCGTTGATGCCGCTGCGACAGGCCATCTCGCCGCCGGTCACCATCGGCGGGCGCCTGAGCCTGACCGATGCCGACGAGCCGGTCGCTCTGGACCGGCTGCGCCGGGCCGCCGACTCCGTCGTGGGCTCGTACTACCAGGACGACTACGACGAGTTGGGGAAGCTGCTGCCTCCGCTCGTTCAGGCCGCGCACCTCGCGGTCGATCGGTTCGACGACGGGGACGACCGTGCGGCAGCGCTGGAACTGCGCGCCGACGTCCTGCTGATGGCCGGCCGGTATCTCACGGCCGTTCGCGCGTACGACCTGGCCCACATCGCTCTCCGGGACGCGGTGCGAGACGCGGCGGCCGTCGAAGACCGAGCCCGCGGGGCAGCCGGCGTCTATTTGCAGGGGTGGATGCTCCTACGTCAGGGGCGGCTCGACGAGACGGAACTGATCTCGGTCGCCACGGCAGACGAGGTCGAGCCCCGTATCTCGCGCGCGTCGCGCGGCGAACTCGGCGTCTGGGGGCGCCTCCTGCTGCGCGGCTCCTCGGCGGCGGCCCGGAACAACAGGCCCGGTGAGGCCCGGGAAATGCTGCGCGTCGCCCGGACCGCCGCGCTGGCCCTCGGTGGCAGGACCGCCACGGAGATGCGTAGTTGGGGGCGGTTCGACTGGAGCAGCGTCGCGCTTCAGGCGATTGAGAACCACTCGGTGGCCCGCCGCCCGGAGCGGGTGCTCGGACTCGCGCGACGTCTGCCGCCCACCCTCACGCTCACGTCGAACACCCGGAACCGACACCTGCTCGACGTGGCGCACGCCCACACGCAACTCCGGCAGGCGGACGACGCGTTCCGGATCCTCTCCGCGCTGCGGAACTCGACCCCCGGCTGGCTCCAGCACCAGGGGCTGGCGCGAGACGTCTTCCGGGCGGCCCGGCGGGCGAAGCGCCGTCCGCTCACGTGGGAGCAGCGGGAGGTAGGGGAGTTCCTGAGGGTGCGGTGAGCGGACACGCTCCGTGTCTCCCCTGGTAGGCCAGGCGGTGCGAGACGGCCACGCGCCATGCCTGTAGTCGATCGGCTACAGCTCGTAGTTTCACTCGCGTGGCTTTCTTCCTCTCTCCGCTGCCCGTGTGGATCCCGCCCGCGTCCGCCGGGGTGCGTGACGTGCCGGCGGGTCGTTGGTGGGACGTCGCCGAGGCACCGAGCTCGGTGGTCTGGGGCGCGATGGCGCGGCTCGCGTGGCGCTGCGGTCCGGTCGTGGAGGACCAGGGCGCGGGCGTGGCCCGGTGGTTCGTCGCGCCGGGTGCCGCCGAGGCGTGGGCGCTCGGCGCGGTGCGGATCCTCGGGCACGGCCACTACGTGGGCGTGCCGCCGGCCGACTGGACGCGGGAACCGGTGCGTTGGCTGCTGCCGCCGCGTGGCGACTGCCTGACCGACGCCGGCGCGCTGCGCGACGCGCTGGTCGCCGACGTGGTCACCGTCGTCACCGGCCGCGAGGCGCCGACGGCCGTTCCCGTCGCCACGTGCTCGTACTGCCGTCACCGGGTCGAGCAGCGCGCGGACCACGCGCCCGACTGCGCCTGGCAGCCGGGCCGGGCGCGGTAGCTCAACGAGCCGGCGGCGGTGGCTGGTCGAGGAAACGCTCGCCGACGACCTGGCCGGCGATGGTCTCGCCGGTCGGCCGGAAGCCGAGCGCCCGGTAGAACGGTTCGGCGCCGCCGGGGCGCGGGACCCACAGCACGGTCACCCGGTGTTGTCCGCGCCTATGACGAAACCGACGAGGCGATCGCCGTCGTAGACGAGTCGGGGCCAGGCCACGTCGGGGCAGGTGTACGCCTCGGCGAGCGACACGGCGACGGGGGCGACGAGGTCCTGCTGATCGGGCCGGACGTCCAGCTTGCAGGCCGCGCCGACGTTGTCCCGGTCGACGGCTTCGAGTCGTAAGGCGGAAGTCATGGGGCACCACTACCCGGTAGCCCGGTCCGGGCCACCGCCCGCCCCGTCACCTCCTCCTCCCACACGTTTCCTTGGAACTTCCAAGTACTTCGGCGCACACACCCTCTCGACGGCCCGGCGTGATCGGTCGGCGTCCGCGCCGGCCCGGCGCTCGGGCTCCGTTATTCGGTGGCGCGAGCCCGCCGAGCCCGGACAATGCGTTCATGCGCATACGAGCCGTGCACCTGGACGAACTGCCGCTGCTCCAGGACATCGAGCGGGCCGCCGGGCAGTGCTTCCGGGACGTCGGCATGCCGGAGATCGCCGAGGACGAGCCGCTGCCGCTCGACGAACTCGCCCGCTACCACCGCGCCGGGCTCGCCTGGGTCGCGGTCGACGACGCCGACACCCCGGTCGCCTATCTGATCGCCGACCGCGTCGAGGGAAACCTGCACGTCGAGCAGGTGTCGGTGCACCCGGACAGCGCGCGTCGCGGCGTCGGCCGGTCGCTGCTCGACCAGCTGGCCGGGCACGCCGCGAGCGAGGGCGCGCCCGCCCTGACCCTCACCACGTTCACCGAGGTCCCGTGGAACGCCCCCTACTACGCGCGCTGCGGGTTCCATCCCCTGGACGACGGCGACCTCACCCCCGGCCTGCGGAAGATCCGGGACCGCGAGGCGGCACACGGCCTGGACCGATGGCCCCGGACCTGTATGCGCCGGGACCTGTGAGAGGCCGTGCCCAGCCGGCCGGGGGTGGTCGCTGCTAGCTCAGGTGCCGGGTGAAGAACCGGGCCGCGGCGTCCCCCGCGGACTGTGGGACGCCGGTGTGCCCGCCCATGTTGGCGACCAGCGTCTTCTCCCTGGAGCCGAAGGCGTCGAACAGGTCGAGCGCCGCCTGCCGGTCGTTCCCCTCGTCGTCCCACTGCAGCAGGACGTGCAGCGGAATGGTGACCCGGCGGGCCTCCTCGAAGATGGCGCGCGGCACGAGGCTTCCGGCGAAGAGGCCGGCGGCCACGATGCGCGGCTCGACCACCGCGAGGCGCACGCCGATGGAGATCACTCCGCCCGAGTAGCCGACCGGGCCCCCGAGTTCGGGCAGCGACAGGAGAGCATCGAGGGCGGCCTGCCATTCCGGGACCGCCTGGTCGACGAGCGGCAGGATGAGCGCGTCGACGATCTCGTCGCCGACCCGCTCGCCGGCTTCCACAGCCCGGCGCAGGTCGGCGCGGGCCTGCTCGGCGGCGGCCCGACGGGGCCGGTCGCCGCTGCCGGGGAGCTCGACGGTGGCCGCGGCGAAACCGTCCGCCGCGGCCCGCCGGGCCCGCGCCACCAGGCGGGGGTACATCGGGCGCAGTCCGAGCGGGGAGTGGCCGAGCAGGATCAGCGGCACCGGCGTGGACGCGGACGGGGGCGTCCACAGGATGCCGGGGATCTCGCCGAGGGTGAACCCGCGTTCCAGGACGCCGTCGTCGAGGCGCTGTTCGGACGTGAGGTGAAGAGGCATGGTCGTGCCTTTCGGGAGTGCGCTGAACGGCGCTCCCGGACGACCTATCGCCCGACCGTGACCCCGGAGGGGAGCACCCATGTCGATATCGCGGTCACGGGTACCACCTCCTCGTTCTCTCGCACGGCCGCCAGCAAGCTAGCAGCGGCCGCCGCGGTCCGCCAACGGGTTTTCGGCGGGCCCGTCGTGGTCGACGGTGAGGACGATCTTGCCGACCTGGGCGCTCGCCTCCAGGTAGCGGTGCGCCTCGACGATCTGGTCCAGGCCGTGGAAGACGCGGTCCACCACGGGGCGGAACGCCCCGGTCCGCAGGCCCGAGGTGACGAACGCCTCGGCGCGGCGCAGGCGTTCGGCGTCCCTTGTGGTCTCGTGGAGCGTGTAGGTGCGGATGTTCAGCGCCGGCATGCCGAGTTGGAAGCCCGGGTAGGGCGTCGGCTCGCCGCTGAGCGCCCCGTAGAGGAAGAGCGTGCCGCCGGGGGCCACCACCCGGGCCAGGCCCACCACGCCCGGGCCGGCCACCGCGTCGAAGACGAACTCGGCGCCCCGGCCCCCGGTCAGCTCGGTGACCCGCGCGACGACGTCCTCCTCGCCGGTGACGATCACCTCGGCGGCGCCTGCTTCGAGCAGGGCGGCCCGCTTGGCCGGGGTGCGGGTGGTGGCGATCGGCACCGCCCCGACGCGCAGGGCGAGCTGGATCGCGGCGAGCCCCACGCTGCTGGTGGCGGCCGTCAGCAGCACCGTGTCGCCGGCGCGCATCCCGCCGACTTCGACCAGCGCGCCGTACGCCGTGACGTACGGCATCCACACGGCGGCGCCCTGAACCGCGTCGATCCCCGCCGCGCGTGGCAGCACGGCCGCCGCCGGGACGAGGGCGCGCTCGGCGTAGACGCCGTAGTCGTTGAGCGAGAACGCCGGGACCACGCTGACGGCTTGGCCCGCCTCGAAGCCGGTCACACCCGCGCCGACCGCCTCGACCACGCCCGCCGCCTCGTAGCCGAGCCGGGCCGGGAACTCCCTGACGTCCTCGATGTAGTGGCCCGCGCGGAACAGGGCCTCGGCCCGGTTGAGGCCGATCGCGTCGACGCGGATCGCCAGCTCGCCCGGGCCCGGATCGCCGAGCGGCACGTCCTCGACGCGCAGCACCTCGGGACCGCCGAGCTCGTGGAACCGTACCGTCCTCGCCGTCGCGGTCATCGCGCCTCATCCCTCTCGAACGTCGCCGTGTCGCCGGCTCACCGTGTCCTCGCCTCAGCCAAGCCCATAAGTACGATGGCTGTCAAACTTTGATGAACGTCGTACCATGGTGGCGTGGTGAGAACGCGGCGCGACGGGCGGGAGCGGGTCCCGCCCCATCCGGAGGTCGGGGCGATCGGCCTGCAGCAGGTGCTCGAGGCGCTGGTCGACCCGGTGCGCCGGGGGATCGTCGCCGAGCTGTACGCCTCGGACCGGGACATCAGCTGCGGCGGTTTCGACGTGCCGGTCAGCAGGTCCACCGCCACTCACCACTTCCACGTGCTGCGTGAGGCGGGGCTGATCCGTCAGTACTACGTCGGCACCTCCCGGATGAACGCGCTGCGCCGCGAGGAGTTCGAGGCGGCGTTCCCCGGCCTGCTGCCCGCCCTGGTGGGCGGCCGGGGCCGGGCGTGAGCGGCGGAGGGCGGGCCGGGTAACGCCGGGGTTCGGTGGTTCGCGTGGGTTGACATGGCTCGGACAGGCTGGCCTGATGGGCATTGGGAGCGCTCCCAAACACTGGAGTCCCACGGGACGGATCTCCTCGAGGAGCAGGCCATGAAAGCACGCACGCGCTCAGGCGCTCTGGTGGTGGCCGCGTTCGCGGCCCTCATCGGTCTCATCGGTCTCGGCGGTCCGGTCGCCGCCCAGGCCGAGCCGGTCGACACGGCCGCCGTCGGCCTCCGGATCAGCAACGGCCGGCTGGTCGAGTCGACGGGCAACGACTTCGTGATGCGGGGCGTCAACCACGCCCACACCTGGTTCCGTTCGCAGACCAACTCCTTCGCCGACATCAAGCGGCTCGGTGCCAACACGGTGCGGGTGGTGCTCTCCACCGGCGACCGCTGGACGCGCAACGACGCCGCCGACGTGACCAACGTCGTCAACCTCTGCAAGGCCAACCGGCTGATCTGTGTGCTGGAGGCGCACGACACCACCGGCTACGGCGAGCAGTCGGGCGCCGTCTCGCTCAGCCGCGCCGCCGACTACTGGATCAGCGTGCAGAGCGCGCTGGCCGGCCAGGAGAACTACGTCGTCATCAACATCGGCAACGAGCCCTACGGCAACAACAACGCCGCGGGCTGGACGGCCGACACGCAGAACGCGATCAGCAGGCTGCGCAACGCCGGCTTCGACCACACGCTGATGGTGGACGCGCCCAACTGGGGCCAGGACTGGTCGGGGACCATGCGGTCCAACGCGCAGGCCGTGTTCAACTCCGACCCGGACCGCAACACGCTCTTCTCGGTCCACATGTACGGGGTCTACGACACGGCGGCCGAGGTGCGCGACTACCTCAACGCGTTCGTCAACGCCCGACTCCCCATCGTCGTCGGCGAGTTCGGGCACAACCACTCGGACGGCAACCCGGACGAGGACACCATCATGGCGACCGCGCAGCAGCTGCGGATCGGCTACCTCGGCTGGTCGTGGTCGGGGAACAGCGGCGGGGTCGAGTACCTGGACCTGGTCACCGGCTTCAACGCCTCGCAGCTGACCTCCTGGGGCCAGCGGCTGTTCAACGGGGCCAACGGGATCGCCGCCACCTCCCGCGAGGCGGACATCTACTGAGCGGCGTGCGCGGCGCGGCGCCTCGCGCCGCGCCGCGCGGGCGTCAGGCCGGATCGCCGTCCGGGGCGTCGCGCAGGAGTGCGCGCAGCGCCTCGCACTGGGCGGGGCCGATGGCCTCGGCGAGGGCGCGGGTGACGGTGTCGGCGAGGTCGGGTGACGCCTCCGCCAGCAGCCGTCGGGCCCTCTCGGTGAGGGCGACCTCCACGCCGCGCCGGTCGCCGCAGACGGAGCGCCTGCTGACGAGCCCGGCGTGCTGGAGGCAGGCGATCTGGTAGGTGAGCCGGGTCTTGGGGCGGCCGAGCAGCTCGGCGATCCGGGTCATCCGCAGGCCCTCGTCGGGGTGGTCGGCCAGCAGGCAGAGGACCAGGAACTCGTCGTGCGAGACGTTGAGCCGGGCCTTGACGACCGAGCGCAGCCGCTGCTCGATCGCGCCGGTGGCCGCGAGCAGCAGCATCCAGCCCCTGAGCTCGGTCCGCAGCGCGCCCGTGCCGGCCTCCGAGGGACATCGGGGCAGGTCGGCGGCGGGTTCCTCGGGTTCGGCCATGACACCGATTCTACGGCTTGTTCAAAAATGGATGACTTGCTAGCGTGACGCCAACACTCATCCAAATTTGGACGAACAGGAGCGGCTCATGACCGTCGCCGTGGAAACCGGGACCTGGCAGCTCGACCAGGCCGCCTCGACCGTCGCCATCCGGCACCGGACGATGTGGGGCCTGGTCACCGTCAAGGGCACCTTCGCCGCCGTCAGCGGCCAGGGCGAGGTGCGCGCCGACGGCACCGCCAGCGGCGTCGTCACCCTGGACGTGGCCACGCTCGACACCGGGCACGCCAAGCGCGACCAGCACCTGCGCTCCGCCGACTTCTTCGACGCCGAGCGCCACCCCGAGATCACCTTCACCGCGAACGGCGCCACGCCGGGCGACGACGGGACCGTGCGGGTCGACGGGCGGCTCACCGTGCGCGGCGTCTCCCGGCCGCTCTCGCTCACCGCCACCCTCGGCGACGTGTCCGGCGAGGCGCTCACCCTGGACACCGAGTTCACCGTGGACCGCGCCCGGTTCGAGATGGGCTGGAACCAGCTGGGCATGATGCGCGGCCTCGCCACGGTCACCGCCAGCCTCCGCTTCACCCGCGCCGCCGGCTGACCCACCTCACCCCCGGCCGCCGCCGTGGTCGGCCGCGACCCGCCGCACCGTGCGGTCGACGTCCGCCGGCGACACGATGCCCACCGGGTGGCCGTCGTCGTCGAGCACCAGCAGCCGGTGCTCGGGGCCCGGCGTCATCCTGGTCAGCGCTTCGGACAGTGGCTCGTCCGGCCGGCTCAGCCGGGTCTCCTCCAGCGGCAGCATGATGTCGCCGACCGTGGTCCGGCCCTGCTCGTCCTGCTCCACCCGCTCCGCCCTGTCCATCGTCAGCAGCCCCACCGCGTGGCCGTCCTCGCCGCTGTCGTCCCTGGTCACCGGGAACGCGGCGTGCCGGCCGGCCAGCGCCTCCCCGGACAGGAAATCGCCGACCGTCTCCCGGGACGGCACCGTGACCGGATCCCGGGTCATCGTGTCCCGAACCGCCACCCCGGACAGCAGCTCCCGCAGCCTGGCCTGCCTGGCCTCCTCCGTCGCCGCGAGCACCAGGAACCAGCCGACGAGCGCCAGCCACAGCGCCGAGAACGACGCGCTCCACAGGAAGGCCCAGAGCCCGAACCCCACCAGCAGCCAGCCGAACACCTGCCCGGCGCGCGCCGCGCCGTTGGTCGCCCGCAGCCGGTCGCCGGTGCGCCACCACAGGAACGAGCGCAGCAGCCGGCCGCCGTCCAGCGGCGCGGCCGGGATGACGTTGAAGACCGCCAGCAGGATGTTGATGGTGGCCAGCCAGGCCGCACCCTCCACCAGCGGCCCGGACGCCCCGATGGCGTGCAGCAGCCACGTCAGCACCACGAAGACGCCGCCCAGCAGCAGACTGACCAGCGGGCCGACGCCCGCGATCCGCCACTCGGCGCCCGGCGTCGGCGCCTCGGACCGCATCCGGGTCACCCCGCCCAGCAGCCACAGCGTGATGTCGTCGACCTCGACGCCGTTGCGCCTGGCCAGGATGGCGTGCGCCAACTCGTGCGCGAGCAGCGAGGCGAAGAAGACGACGGAGGTCCCGACGCCGACCAGGGTGTAGATCACCCAGCCGTGCCCCGGGTAGTCGGCCGGCAGCCGGCCGGCGGCCAGCACGGCGGCGATCAGCGCGAAGATGACCAGGACGCTCCAGTTGACCCCGACCCTGATGCCGGCGATCCGCCCCAGAACGAAGGTCGCGCGCACCGGTCACCACCTCACCCTCGGCCCCCTGTGCCACTGACCGGCGCCGAGTACCCGCGACCGGCCGGGCCATTCCTCGCGCCGCGCCGCGCCAATGGCCGCGACCGCTCGCCGTGCCGGGGCGCGCCCCGCTTCCTAGACTGAACGCATGGCTCGGCCGAACGAGGAGGTCGAGGCGCTGCTCCAGGAGTACGCCGACCTCATCGCGATCACCGGCGGGGACGCGTTCAAGCAGCGCGCGTACGAGCGCGCGGCACGCGCCGTCGGCGGCTACCCGCAGGACGTGTCGGGGCTCGACGCCAAGGCGCTCAAGGGCATCCCCGGCGTCGGCAAGTCCATCGCGGACAAGATCGCCGAATACCTGGAGACGGGGCACGTGGCCGCGATCGAGGAGACCAGGTCCACGGTGCCGCCCGGCGTCCGCGAACTGATGTCGATCCCGACCCTCGGCCCCAAGCGGGCCATGACGCTCTACCGCGAGCTGAAGGTGTCCTCCGTCGACGAACTGGTGGCCGCCGTCCACGAGGACCGGCTCACCGGGCTCAAGGGCTTCGGCCCCAAGGCCGCCGACAACATCCTGCACGGCGTCGAACTGATGCGGGCCTCCGGCGGCCGGATCCTGCTGGGCGAGGCGCTGCGGATCGCGGAGGAGACCGTCGCCGGACTCGTCGCCGCCACCGGCTGCGAGCGGTGCGCCTACGCCGGCTCGGTGCGGCGGATGAAGGAGACCATCGGCGACGTCGACGTGCTGGTCGCCGCCCCCGACGAGGACGCCGAGGCCGTGATGACGGCCTTCACCGAACTGCCGACCGCCGCCGAGGTCGTCGTGCACGGGCTGAAGAAGACGTCGGTGCGCACCGCCAAGGGCCTCCAGATCGACCTGCGGGTACTGCCGCCCGACTCATGGGGAGCCGGCCTCCAGTACTTCACCGGCGCCCAGCAACACAACATCCGCACCCGCGAGATCGCGCAGCGGAAGGGCCTGAAGCTCTCCGAGTACGGCGTCTTCGACGCCGAGCGGGACAAGCCGCTGCCGGCCCGCACCGAGGAGGAGGTCTACGCCCACCTCGACCTGCCGTGGATCCCGCCGACCCTGCGCGAGGACCGCGGCGAGGTGGCCGCCGCCCAGCGCGGCGAACTCCCCACGCTGGTCGGCGAGGACGACCTCCGCGGCGACCTGCACACGCACACCGACCTGACGGACGGCCTGGCGTCCCTGGAGGAGATGGTGGAGGCGGCGGCGCGCCGCGGCTACGCCTACTACGCCGTCACCGACCACGCGCCCGAGCTGAAGATGCAGCGGATGACCAGCGAGAAGATGCTCGCCCAACGGGACCGGGTGCGGGCCCTCGCCGACCGGTACGGGCGCCGGCTGCGGCTGCTGCACGGCACCGAGCTCAACATCGACCCGGAGGGCGAGGTGGACTGGCCCGCCGACTTCCTCGCCGGCTTCGACCTCTGCGTCGCCTCCGTCCACTCCCACTTCGGCCTCGACCGCGCCGCCCAGACCCGCCGCCTCATCAGGGCCATCGAGAACCCGCACGTCAACGTCATCGGCCACCCGACGACACGGAAACTGGGCCGCCGGGCCGGCATCGACGTCGACCTCGACGCGGTCTTCGCGGCCTGCGCGCGCACGGGAACGGCGCTGGAGGTCAACGGCCACCCGGAACGGCTCGACCTGCGCGACGAACACGTGCTGCTGGCGCGGCGGCACGGCGTCCGCTTCGCGATCGACAGCGACGCGCACGCGGTCTCGGAGCTGGCCAACGTGCGGTTCGGCGTGGCGACGGCCCAGCGGGGCTGGCTGACGCCGGCCGAGGTCATCAACACGTGGCCACTGACGCGCCTGCGTCGCTTTCTGCGGCCGTGAGGTTTTTTCCCCACCCACCCGCCCTCTCGCTGGGCGCTTGGCC
>NZ_JAVREM010000013.1:0-136068 GCF_031845425.1 Streptomyces millisiae | reverse complement strand
GTACGGCGGCCCGACGAGGGGGGAAGAACCCCCGGCGGAGCCGGGGGCGGCCGAGGCCGAGCGCAGCGTCAGCGCAGCGGCAGCGCGGGAGGGTGGGAAAAGCAGGTTGTCGGTGTGCCGGCCGGGGGCGGGAGGTCCCGCTTGGCAGCATGGCCGGCGTGTGGGACCTTTCGCTTGGCAGATTCCGCGTCCGCTGGTGGTTGGAGGGCGCGCTGGCCGCCGCGCTCGGGCTCGCCGTCGTCACCGTGCCGGTGCTGCTGCTGTGGACCGTCACGCCCTATCCCGGCATCGGGCCAGGCGTCGCGCTGCGGACCGCCGCCGATCTGTGGCTGCTGGGGCACGGCGTCGAACTGGTGCGCACGGACACGCTCAGCGGTGTCCCCGCGCCGGTCGGGTTGACGCCGCTGCTGTTGGCCGTCCTGCCGGCCGCCCTCCTCTACCGCGCCGCGCGGGGTACGGGGCCGGCCGCCGCGCTGTCGATCCTCGCCGGCTATCTCGTGGTGGCCGCCGGCGCGGCGGCGGTCGGCACCGTGCCGTACGAGTCGGCCGCTCGGCTGCCGCTGTTCGCCGGGGCCGTCACGCTGGTCGCGGCCCTCGCCGCGGGGGACGGCCGGGTCGGGGCCGCGGGGCGGGCCGCGTTCGCCGGCGCCGTGGCCTGCTGCGGCGTCGGCGCCCTGCTGGCCGCGGGGGCCCTGCTGAGCCACGCCGGCGTCGCCCAGGAGGTGTTCGCCGCGCTGACCGACGAGTGGTCGGGGCGGATCGGTCTGCTGCTGCTGGCCGGCGCGCTGGCGCCGAACGCGGCGGTGTGGGCGGCCTCCTACGGGCTCGGGCCCGGCTTCACGCTCGGTGCGGACAGCCTGGTCGGGCCGCTCGCCGTGCGCGGCGAGCCGGCGCTGCCGGAGTTCCCGCTGCTGGCGATGGCGCCGGCCGGGCCGCTCGACGCGCCCTGGGCGTGGGCCGTGGTCGCGCTGGTGCCGGCCGCCGTGGTGCTGGTGGTGGCGTGGTTCGTGGCGCACGCGGCCGTCCCGGTGCGGGACTCGCGGGCGATGGCGGACGGCTGGTGGGCGACGGCCGGCACCGCGCTGCTCGCCGCGCTCGGCGCGGGGCTGGTCATGGGCGGCCTCGCCGCGCTCGCCGGCGGGCCGCTCGGCACGGCCGCGATGGCGGAGTTCGGGCCCGAGCCCTACCTGGTGGCCGGGGCGACGGCCGCCTGGACGGCCGCGCTCGCCACTCCGGTGGCGCTCACGCTGCGCGCCTGGCGGCTGCGTGGCACCCGCAAGCCCCGCGAGCAGCGGATCCTGGAGGAGCTGCGGCTCACTCCCGCTCGCCGAAGTACGGGCGGAGCTGGCTGGGGAGCTGGTTCTCGCAGGATGCCCGGGACGGGGCGGTGAGCGCGTCGTCGACGCAGTCGAAGTAGTCCTTGTAGACGAGCTGCATGGTGTACGAGGCGGCGACCAGCAGCAGCGCGGCGCCGGCCAGCACCACCCCGGAGATGGCGGAGGCGCGGCCGGGGGAGGGCGCCTGGCGGGCCGCCGCCTGGCCCGCGGGCCCGGTCGCCGGCGGTTCCGGCGTGCTCCGGCCGGCCTGCCCGCCCTGGAGGGCGGCCACCCGGCGCTCCCTGGCCTCGGGGCCCTCCTTGGGCCCGCCGCGCAGTGAGCTGATGCCCCAGTACAGGGCGAGCGAGCCGAGCAGCAGGGCCAGCCACTCCCAGCCGAGAGCCGCCGTCAGCACGCCCCACATGCCGGCCAGCATCGCGTAGCGGGCGTGCCGCTGCGCCGGGTCGGAGGGGTCCCACCGGCCCGGGCCGGCCGGGCCGCCGCCGGGGCCGCCGTCCTGGCCGCCGGGCGGTTCGCCCCAGCGGCCGCTGCCGCGGCGCGGTTGCCGGCTGCTCCACTGGCTGCCCCAGCGCGGCCGTTGGCCGTCCCGCTCGCGGTCCTCGCCGCCGTCCGCGCCGCCGCCCTGACCGTCGCCCCGGCCGCCGTCACGGCCGTCGCCCGGGAGGTGACGCGGCTGCCAGGGGCGGTCGGGCGCGCCCTCGGGCGGCGGGGCGAAGGGGTTGTGCTCCTCGTCCGACCGGTCCTGGGGTTCGGAGGCACGGCGTCGGTCCGTCATGGTGGTCGTCGGGTCTCCCTGCTAGGTGCGTTGCTTTCGACCGTACCTGGAGCGGACCGCCCCACGGCACGGGGGGAGTGAGGCGTGCCGGTATCGTTGCCGGAGACTCCCCGCGAGGCCCGCCGGTGAGGCGCAGAGACGCAGAGAAAGTTTTCGCAGTGCCCCTTCCAGCTGAGCCGGCGGCGCCGGCGCGCGTCGTCGTACTGGTATCCGGTTCGGGCACCAACCTCCAGGCCCTGCTCGACGCGGTGGCGGAGCGTGGCCCGGCGTACGGCGCCGAGGTGGTGGCCGTGGGCGCCGACCGGAGCGGGATCGAGGGTCTCGCACGGGCCGAGCGTGCCGGGTTGCCGACGTTCGTCTGCCGGGTGCGGGACTACCCGACCCGAGAGGCGTGGGACGCGGCGTTGGCCGAGGCGGTGGCCGAGCACCGGCCCGACCTGGTGGTGTCGGCCGGCTTCATGAAGATCGTGGGCGCGGCGTTCCTGGCCCGCTTCGGCGGTCGCTTCGTCAACACGCACCCCGCCCTGCTGCCGAGCTTCCCCGGCGCGCACGCGGTGCGCGACGCGCTCGCCCACGGCGCGCGGGTCACCGGCTGCACCGTGCACTTCGTCGACGCGGGCGTGGACAGCGGGCCGATCATCGCGCAGCGGGCGGTGGAGATCAGGGACACGGACGACGAGGCCGCGCTGCACGAGCGGATCAAGGACGTCGAGCGCGGGCTGCTCGTGGAGGTCGTGGGGCGACTCGCCCGGGACGGCTACAGCATCGAGGGACGGAAGGTGTTTATCCCATGACCGGCGAACACAGCGATCTTGAGGCGCGGCGCCCGGTGCGCAGGGCGCTGATCAGCGTCTACGACAAGACGGGGCTCGCCGAGCTGGCTACCGGGCTGCACGCGGC
Source organism: Streptomyces millisiae (assembly GCF_031845425.1). Lineage (NCBI taxonomy): Bacteria > Bacillati > Actinomycetota > Actinomycetes > Kitasatosporales > Streptomycetaceae > Streptomyces > Streptomyces millisiae. Next base: position 133,056 of record NZ_JAVREM010000013.1, on the reverse strand, counting down.
CGGGGTGACGCTGGTCTCCACGGGATCGACGGCCAGGACCATCGCGGAGGCCGGGGTGCCGGTCACCGAGGTGGCGGACGTCACCGGCTTCCCCGAGCTGCTCGACGGCCGGGTGAAGACGCTGCACCCGAGGGTGCACGCGGGCATCCTGGCCGACCAGCGTCTCGACGCGCACCGGGAGCAGCTCGCCGAGCACGGCATCGAGGCGTTCGAGCTCGTGGTGGGCAACCTGTACCCGTTCCGGAAGACGGTGGAGTCGGGCGCCTCGGTCGACGAGTGCGTGGAGCAGATCGACATCGGCGGCCCCTCGATGGTGCGCGCCGCCGCCAAGAACCACCCGTCCGTGGCGGTCGTGGTGGACCCCGCGCGGTACCCGGAGGTGCTGGCGGCGGTCGAGGGCGGCGGGTTCACGCTGGCCCAGCGGCGGCGGCTGGCGGCCCGCGCGTTCCAGCACACCGCCGAGTACGACGCGGCGGTGGCCGGCTGGTTCGCGCAGCTGGACGCGCCCGAGGGCGAGTTGTTCATCGAGAACGCCAACCTGACGTTCACCAGGGAGCGGGTGCTGCGCTACGGCGAGAACCCGCACCAGGCGGCCGCGCTCTACGGGGACGGCAGCGGCACCGGGCTCGCCGCCGCCGAGCAGCTGCACGGCAAGGAGATGTCGTACAACAACTACGTCGACACCGACGCCGCGCGGCGCGCCGCCTACGACCACGAGCAGCCGTGCGTGGCGATCATCAAGCACTCCAACCCCTGTGGCATCGCGGTCGGTTCCGACGTGGCCGAGGCGCACCGGAAGGCCCACGCCTGCGACCCGCTCTCCGCCTACGGCGGGGTGATCGCGGTCAACCGGCCGGTGTCGGTGGCGATGGCCGAGCAGGTGGCGGAGATCTTCACCGAGGTCATCGTGGCCCCCGGCTACGAGGACGGCGCGGTGGAGGTGCTGGCCCGCAAGAAGAACATCCGGGTGCTGCGCTGCCCGGAGGCGCCGGCCGCGGGCGCCGAGTACCGGCCGGTGGACGGCGGCACGCTGGTGCAGGTCACGGACCGGCTCCAGGCGGCGGGCGACGACCCGGCCGAGTGGCGTCTGGTCGCCGGCGAGCCGCTGCCGGCCGCCGAGCTGGCCGAGCTCGAGTTCGCCTGGCGCGCCTGCCGGGCGGTGAAGTCCAACGCGATCCTGCTGGCGAAGGACGGCGCCACGGTCGGCGTCGGGATGGGCCAGGTGAACCGGGTGGACTCGGCGCGGCTCGCGGTGCGGCGCGCCGGCGAGGAGCGGGCGGCCGGCTCGTTCGCGGCGTCCGACGCGTTCTTCCCGTTCCCCGACGGGCTGGAGGTGCTGGTCGAGGCGGGCGTGCGGGCGGTGGCGCAGCCGGGCGGCTCGGTCCGCGACGAGCAGGTGATCGAGGCGGCGAAGGCCGCCGGCGTCACGATGTACCTGACCGGCACCCGGCACTTCTTCCACTGAGGGCGCGCCCCTCACGGCTGGGGTCGGTGCAGGAGGTTGACGACGACCTCGTGCAGGACCTCGTGGTCGCGCGGGTCGTGGAGGCGGTAGGGGCCGCCGTCGATGGTGTACCACTCGGCGGCCCCCGCGTAGCGGACGCGCAGGGTCAGGGTGCCGTCGTCGGCGGCGCCGGTGTGGAGTTCGAGCTCCCCGGTGATCACGCCGACCTCGCTGGTCATCACCCCGCCGCGGGGCGCGGTGAAGACGGAGTACCTGTCGCTCATGCCTCCACTTCATACCCGCTGGGTCAGCAGGAGTTGAGCATCTCCTCCAGCGCGTCGGACTCGGCCTGGTCGAGCGTGAGCTCGTACACGTACTTCACGTGGATCCACATCTCCGCGTAGGTGCAGTGGAACTCCTCGGCCGGCGGCTGCCAGTCGGCCGGGTCCTGGTCGCCCTTGGAGCGGTTGGACGCGGCGCTGACCGCGATCAGCTGCGAGGTGGTGAGGTCGTTGGCGAACTCGCGGCGCCGGTCCCTGGTCCACTCGTCGGCGCCGGAGCGCCAGCCCTCGGCGAGCGGCACGACGTGGTCGATGTCGAGCTGGGACGGGTTGGTCCAGGTGGTGTCGTCGTAGGGGCTGAACCAGTCGCCGGCGACGGGCCGGCAACTGCCGGGCGCCAGCTCGACGTTCTCGCCGTCGCGGATGAGGACGCTCTGCCGGGTGGTGCAGCCCTTGACGGTGATCCAGTGCGGGAACTCGTCGCGCGAGTAGCCGGCCATCGAGCCCGGCGGTTCGACGGTGAGGGCGGCGAGTTCGGCGCGCGCCTGCTCCTCGTCGGGGATGTCGGGGGGCAGGGCGTCGGCGGGGGTCGCGGTGAGCAGGGCGAGCAGCAGCGCGGCCAGCAGTGCCGCCAGTGTGGCGGCCAACCGGCGTGCGTGGGTGGGGGGTTGCGGGTGGTGCATCAGGAACCTCCGTAGAGGTGTGGGGAGTTGCCTGATGACCGGTCTACCCGAATTGTGTCGTGCTCATGATCCACTGGGCGGTGCTGTCGATGCGCCCGGTGTCCACGAACAACCCCGTCGCGCACCGGAGTTGACCGTCGCGCGACGGGCGTGTGGTCGCCCGGGCCGGCCCGCGCCGGCGGAGGACCGCCCGGCCGCCGCATGGCCGATGCCGCCGGCTGCCGCGAGTGAGGGGCGGCAGCTGTCCGTCGAGGAGTGGCTATGGGGTCGGTGCCTCGATCGTGTGTGAGGGGCGTATGGGCTCGCGATGCCTTGTGCCGTCCGCAGGAGCGAACCCGGCCGCCGGCGGAGCGGCTGCCCGCCGGGAGGCGCCTCGGTTGGCCGCCGAACCTCCGAGGACGCGTTCGCCTTCCGCCCCCCGAGATCAGCCGACGCGTCATTCGACCGTCCTCGCCCGGCCCGCGTCCACCCGCTGCCGGGCTCTGTGGCGAAGCTGAGACCTGACGGTCGCGGCCCGGGGACCGGATTCGATTCCCGCCCCCGCCATCCGGGAGAATGGCGGTCATGAGCGCCCAGATTCTCGATGGCAGGGCGGCCGCGGCCGCGATCAAGACTGACCTGAAGGCCCGGGTCGCGGTCCTCAGGGAGCGCGGCGTGACCCCGGGGCTCGGCACCCTGCTGGTCGGCGACGACGTCGGCAGCCAGAAGTACGTCGCGGGCAAGCACCGCGACTGCGCCGCCGTCGGGATCTCCTCCATCCAGCGCGAGCTGCCGGGCACCGCCAGCCAGGACGAGATCGAGGCCGTCGTCCGGGAGCTGAACGCCGACCCGGCCTGCACCGGCTACATCGTCCAGCTGCCGCTGCCGCGCGGCGTCGACGCCAACCGGGTGCTGGAGCTCATCGACCCCGCCAAGGACGCGGACGGCCTGCACCCCACCAACCTGGGCCGCCTCGTCCTCGGCCAGCCGGCCCCGCTGCCCTGCACCCCCAACGGCGTGGTCACGCTGCTGCGCCGGCACGGCGTGGAGATCGCCGGCGCCCACGTGGTCGTCGTCGGCCGGGGCGTCACCATCGGCCGCTCCATCCCGCTGCTCCTCACCCGGCGCAGCGAGAACGCCACGGTCACCCAGGTCCACACCGGCACCCGGGACATCTCCGCCCATCTGCGCCAGGCCGACATCATCGTGGCCGCCGCCGGCGTGCCGCACCTGGTCAAGCCCGAGGACGTGAAGCCGGGCGCGGCCGTCCTCGACGTCGGCGTCAGCCGGGACGAGCACGGCAAGATCGTCGGCGACGTGCACCCCGGCGTGGCCGAGGTCGCCGGCTGGCTCTCCCCGAACCCGGGCGGCGTCGGGCCCATGACCCGGGCCATGCTCCTGCAGAACGTGGTGGAGGCCGCCGAGCGCGCCGCCGCCGCCGAGGTCAGCGGGTGACCGGGGTGGGAGGCGACCAGGGGATCGGCTGGCTCCGCCGCTGGCGGGTGCCGGAGAAGTACCGCACGCGCGACACCGCGCGCCCCGAGGGCGGTCAGCGCACCGCGCCGGGCAGCGCCCCCGCGCCGATACGCCAGTGGCCGCTGCTCGCCGTGCTCGGCGGCACGCTGCTCGGGCTGCTCGTCACCCTCGGCGACTTCCGGATCGGGCTGCTGATCGTCGGCTGCACGCTGCTCGCCGCCGCCGGGATGCGCGGCTGGCTGCCGGCCGTCGGGATGCTCGCGGTCCGCTCCCGCTTCACCGACGTGCTGACCTACGGCGTCGCCGGCGCCCTCATCACGCTGCTGACGCTGATGGCCGAGCCCGGCCCGTGGTTGGAGATGCCGTTCCTCAACGACGTGCTGCGGTTCTCCGCTGGTTAGCCCTACTCCAGCCAGCCGGCGACCGTGTCCGGGTGTTCGGTGACCCACCGCTCGGCCGCGGCCGCCGGCGTCATGCCCTCGCCGGCGATCAGCTCCGCCACCGCGTTCTGGTCCTCGGCCGACCAGGAGAAGTTCCGCAGGAAGTCGACGGCCGCGCCGCCCGCCTCGGCGAACTCGGCGTTCAGGTACTTCTGCAGCGTTATCCGCGGGTAGTAGGCGGGGAGCTGTATCTCGGCGAGCGGCACCTCGGCGCTCAGCCAGTGCGGCTCCCAGAAGTACGTCAGCAGCGGCTCGCCCGCCGCGGCCGCGCCCGCTATCTCCTCGACCAGCGCGTCCTCGCTGCCGGCCGCCACCGGCCGGTAGGCCAGGTCCAGGTCCTCGACGATCGCCTCGTCCCTGGTGGCGTACTCCGGGTCGCCGTGCAGCAGCCGGCCGCCGAGCTCGCCCGCGAAGTCGTTCAGGTTGCGCCAGTCGAGCACCCCCGGGTTGGCCTCGGCGAACTCCTCGGGGACGTACCAGCCGACGTGCCCCGTGATGCCGAGCTCGCCCGCGCCCACCACCTGCTCCTTGCGGTCGACGTACAGCTCGACCACGTCCGGCAGCGCGCCCCAGTCCTCCAGGACCGCCTGCACGCTGCCCTGCCCCAGCTGCTCCCACGCCTCCCGCTGGCCGAGCTCCACCCTGCGCACCGGCACGTCGAGCTCGTTCTCCAGCACGTGGGCGGCCACCGCCGCGTTCGCCTGCCCGCCGGGCCACGCCGGCACCGCGATCACCACGGGCTCCCGCTCGTCCTCGGCCAGCCGCCCCGTCACCCCGCCGGCCAGCTCGCAGCCGCTCACCGCCAGCAGGCTCAGGGCACCCATCCCGGCGAAGAGGGGATGACGTATCCGCATGGTGTGCAGTCCTTCGAGGTGTGGCGGCGGGGCGGGGACGGGACGCGCGCGCGGTGTGCGTGGGATGCAGTGTGGCCCCGACCTCAGGTCCGGGGCCACCACTCGCGCACGTTCTCTCCCCGATTTCTTCCGCTTTTTTCGCGGGGGAGGCCGTGCCGCCGGTCGATCAGATGAGGCCGAGCGCGCGCACGGCCTCGCGCTCCTCGGAGAGCTCCTTGACCGAGGCGTCGATCCTGGCGCGGGAGAACTCGTTGATCTCCAGGCCCTGGACGATCGAGTAGGAGCCGTCGGCCGTGGTCACCGGGAACGAGGAGATCAGGCCCTCGGGCACGCCGTAGGAGCCGTCGGAGGGAACGGCCATCGAGGTCCAGTCGCCCTCGGCGGTGCCGTTGACCCAGGTGAACACGTGGTCCACGGCCGCGTTGGCCGCCGAGGCCGCCGAGGAGGCGCCGCGGGCCTCGATGATGGCCGCGCCACGCTTGGCGACGGTCGGGATGAACTCGTCGGCCAGCCACTTCTCGTCGTCGACGACCTCGGCCGCGTTCCGCCCGGCGATCTCCGCGTGGAACACGTCCGGGTACTGGGTGGCCGAGTGGTTGCCCCAGATGGTCAGGCGGCGGATCTCGGACACGCTGGAGCCGGTCTTCTTCGCCAGCTGCGACAGCGCGCGGTTGTGGTCGAGCCTGGTCATCGCCGTGAACCGCTCCGCCGGCACGTCCGGCGCGGCGGCCTGGGCGATCAGCGCGTTGGTGTTGGCCGGGTTGCCCACCACGAGGACCTTGACGTCGTCGGCGGCGTGGTCGTTGATGGCCTTGCCCTGTGGCTTGAAGATGCCGCCGTTGGCCTCCAGCAGGTCCCCGCGCTCCATACCCTTGGTGCGCGGCCGGGCGCCGACCAGCAGGGCCACGTTGGCGCCGTCGAAGGCGACGTTCGGGTCGTCGGTGATGTCGATGCCGGCGAGCAGCGGGAAGGCGCAGTCGTCCAGCTCCATGGCGGTGCCCTCGGCGGCCGACAGCGCCGGGGTGATCTCCAGCAGCCGCAGCCGGACCGGGGTGTCCTGGCCGAGGAGCTGCCCGGAGGCGATGCGGAAGAGCAGGGCGTAGCCGATCTGGCCGGCCGCTCCGGTGACGGTTACGTTGACGGGGGTGCGGGGCATGTGTGGCCTTCCGAAGTCGGACAGTTCAGACAGCGAGATCCTTCAGGTCCGCCCGTCAGGTTAACCGACGCCTCCCGGGCGGCCGGGATCGGGCTGGCCTCGGAGGGTGGGGGACCTGAGACAATGAACCCATGACCACAGGACGACTGCGTGTGCTCTCCGGGATCCAGCCCACCGCGGGCTCGTTCCACCTCGGCAACTACCTCGGCGCGGTGCGTCAGTGGGTGGCCCTGCAGGAGACCCACGACGCGTTCTACATGGTCGTCGACCTGCACGCGATCACCATCCCGCAGGACCCGGCGGAGCTGCGCGCGTCCACCAGGCTGGCCGCGGCCCAGCTGCTCAGCGCCGGCGTCGACCCGGCCCGCTGCACCCTGTTCGTGCAGAGCCACGTGCCCGAGCACAGCCAGCTCGCCTGGGTGATGAACTGCCTGACGCGGTTCGGCGAGGCGTCCCGGATGACCCAGTTCAAGGACAAGTCGGCCAAGCAGGGCGCCGAGGGCACCAGCGTCGGCCTCTTCACCTACCCCGTGCTCCAGGCCGCCGACATCCTGCTCTACCACGCCAACCAGGTGCCGGTCGGCGAGGACCAGCGCCAGCACGTCGAGCTCACCAGGGACGTCGGGCAGCGCTTCAACAGCCAGTTCGGGGACACGCTCACCCTGCCCGAGGCGTACATCCTCAAGGAGACCGCCAAGATCTACGACCTCCAGGACCCGGCGGCCAAGATGAGCAAGTCCGCCGCCTCCGACAAGGGCGTGGTCTGGCTGATGGACGAGGCGAAGGTCTCCGCGAAGAAGTTCCGCAGCGCCGTCACCGACACCGGCACCGAGGTGCGCTACGACCCGGTGGCCAAGCCGGGCGTCAGCAACCTGCTCACCATCTACTCGGCGCTCACCGGTCTCTCCGTCGGCGAGATCGAGGAGAAGTTCGCCGGCCAGCTGTACGGCCCGCTGAAGACCGAGGTCGCCGAGATCTTCGCCGACTGGGTGGCGCCCTTCCGCACCCGGGTCCTGGAGTTCCTCGACGACCCGGCCCAGCTCGACGCGATCCTGGCCGAGGGCGCCGCCAAGGCGCGCGAGGTGGCGTCCGGGACCATGGCCACCGTCTACGACCGGATGGGCTTCCTGGCGCCGGCCGGCGGCTGACGGGCGATCACGCGGGGGCGGGGGACCGGGTAACGAGCAGCGCGAGGAGAGGAGTCGTGGCGTGGGCACGGTCACGCTCGGCGTGTCGATCGCGGTCCCCGAACCGCATGGCAGCGCTCTGCAACGCAGCCGGCTCGGCTTCGGCGACGCCGCCGCGGCCGGCATCCCCACCCATGTGACGCTGCTGCCGCCGACCGAGGTGCACGCCGCCGACCGGCCCGCGATCGAGGACCACCTGTCCGCCGTCGCCAGGGCCGGCCGTCCCTTCCCCCTGCGGCTGCGCGGCACCGACACCTTCCGGCCGCTGACGCCGGTGGTCTTCCTGCGGGTGGTCGAGGGCGGCGCGGCCTGCGACCGGCTCCAGGAGCGGGTGCGGGCGGCCGGCGGCCCGCTGGACCGCGAACTGAGCTTCCCCTACCACCCGCACGTCACCCTCGCGCACGGCATCGCCGAGGACGCGATGGACATCGCGCAGGCCGAGCTCGCCGACTACGAGGCGGCCTGGACGGTGCGCGGCTTCGCGCTCTACCAGCAGGACGCGGCCGGCGTCTGGCAGCCCTGCCGCGAGTTCCGCTTCACCGGCCGCACGGCCGCGCTGGCGGGCGAGCCCGCCCACGAGACGGCCTGAGCGGGGCCGCGGCGCGCGGCGCGTAAAGGGCGGGCGGGTGGGGGAGAGCCCCGGCGCTCCGCGCCGGGGCGTGTCTTTTGCCGCTCCGCGGGCAGGCGCACCTACCGTGGCACGCGCGATGGTGACTCTGACCCGGCTGCCCTGGATCGGCCCCACGCTGGCCAGGATCCAGCGCACGCGGGCCTGGCACGTCTACGAGTACCTGGACGAACGCAACTGGACGCGGCTGGCGGCGGCCATCACCTTCACCAGCTTCACGGCGCTCTTCCCCGTCCTCGGCCTGGCCGCCGCCATCACCGCCGCCGTGCTGAGCGACGAGCGGGTGGGCCAGGTCGAGGACTGGTTCGCCGACCAGGTGCCCGGCATCGCGCACCGGCTCGACCTGGACAGCCTCTTCGCCAACGCGGACACCCTCGGTCTTGTCTCGCTGCTGCTCGTGGTGCCCACCGGCGCCAGCTGGGTAGGCGCGCTGCGCGGCTGCCTGCGGGAGCTGTGGGACCTGCGGGACCCGCCGGGCAACCCGCTGCTGCGCGGCGCCAAGGACCTCGGCGTGCTGGCCGGGCTCGGCGCCGTCACGCTGCTCTCGCTCGCCGTCTCAGGACTGGCGCTCGCCGTGGTCAGGATCCTCGCCAAGCACGGCCCCGGCGTCGTGCTCATCCAGTTCGCGGCCTTCGCGTTCGCCGCGGCCGTGACGGCCCTGCTGCTGGTGTACGTGCTGAGCTGGCTGCCCGGCGTCCGGCCGCCGCGCGGCCAGCTGCTGACGGTCTGCGGCCTGGGCGCGGTCGGCTTCGAGCTGCTGAAGGCGCTGCTCGGCGGCTACCTCACCCAGGTCGCGACCCGCAATCTCTACGGGGCCTTCGGCGCCCCCATCGCGCTGCTCGTCTGGATCAACCTGATGGCCAAGCTGCTGCTGGTGTGCTGCGCCTGGACGGCCTCCGCGGTCACTCCCGAGGAGCGTCGTCGCGCCGACGTCCTGGGCGAAGAGCCGACAGCTGACTCAGCGCCGGAAGAGGATGCCGGCGATGGAACACGTAGGCCCCCGCCGCAAGCACCACCAGGCCCGCCGCCGTGACGCCCAGCACCAGCAGGCCGCTGACGGCGCCGCCGTCCGAGCCGGCGGCGCCGTGCAGGCCGGCCTCCTGGCCGCCGTTCTTGCCGTCGTCGCCGTCCGACTCCTCGCCGTCCTCGCCGCCGTCCGAGTCGGGCGTCTCGCTCAGCGGCGGCACCAGCTCGCCCACCGGCTCGACGAGGCCCTCGGCCGCGAAGCCCCAGTCGAGCAGCGCCGCCGACTCGCGGTAGACCGCCAGCGGGTCGTCGTCGTCGGGCGCGAGCGCCGTGACGAGCAGCACCCGGCCGTCGCGCTCGGCCACGCCCGTGAAGGTGTGCCCCGCGGTCGAGGTGTAGCCGTTCTTGACGCCGGCCAGGCCCTCGTAGCGGTCGAGCCCCGGCGCCCCGACGAGCAGCCGGTTGGTGGACTGGATCTCGTAGCTCTCCCGGTCCTCGCCCTCGCCGGAACCGGGGAACTCGGCGCGCGGCGTGGACACGTACTCGCGGAAGTCGGAGTTCTGCATGCCGGAGCGGGCGAAGAGGGTCAGGTCGTAGGCCGAGGAGAGCTGCCCCTCGGCGTCGTAGCCGTCCGGGTTGACGACGTGCGTGTCGTTGGCCTGCAACTCCTCGGCGCGCTCGTTCATCTGGGCGACGGTGCGCTCCTTGCCGCCGTTCATGGCGGTGAGCGCGTAGACGGCGTCGTTGCCGGAGGCGAGGAAGACGCCGTGCCACAGGTCCTCGACGGTGTAGGTCTGGCCGTCGGCGATGCCGACGGCGCTGCTGCCCTCGCCCATCTCCTCGAAGTGCTCGGGCTCGGCGCGGTAGGTCTCGTCGCGCTCGAACCTGGGCAGCACGGTGTCGGCGAACAGCATCTTGAGGGTGCTGGCGGGGGCGAGCGGCCAGTGCGCGTTGTGCGCGGCCAGCACGTCGCCGGTCTCGGCGTCGGCCACGATCCACGACCTGGAGGTGAGGTCGTCGGGCAGGGCCGGCGCGTCGTCGCCCCGGTCGACCTGCGTGCCGGGGCGGCCGAGACGTTCGCCGCCGATGGTGGACATGGCCTCCGGGGGTTGTTCGTCCCGGGCGTCGTCCGCCTCCTCGTCGGCATGGGCCGGCGAGACGAGGGCGAACGTGACGAGTGCGGCGCAGCCGAACGCGCGCGCGGCGGTCGTAAAAGCAGACGAGCGATTGAACGGCACATCGTGAACTTACCGTCGTCGCGCCGTGACGCGGCGAGCGGAGCGTGTCAAACCGGTGAGAGCCGCCGTCAACCGGGGGATCGGGCTCGCCCATACTTGGCTGTGGGGGTCCTGAGGAAAGGTTGACGGGATGGGGTTCGGCTTCGTCGCCGTGCTGCTGGTGCTCGTGGTCGTCGTCCACTGGTATCTCTGGCTGCGGCTCGTCCGCGACGTGTCCCGGCCGGGGGGCTGGTACCGGCGCGTCGGCACGGCGCTGCTGTGCGTGCTGCCGGCCACGTCGCTCCTGGCCATACTGGGCGGCCGCCTCCTCGACCTGCCGTTCCCCCTGATCCAGGTCCTCGCCTGGCCGGGCAACTACTGGTACGGCTCACTGCTCTACATCCTGCTGACGCTCGCCATCTCGGAGGCCGTCCGCCCGTTCCTCCTCCGCGGCACGCGCCCGGCCGGAGGCCGGGTTCTGGCCGGCGGAGCCGCCGGTTCGCCCGGGGGCTCCGCCGGCCAGGCCGGGCGCTTCGCGCCCGCCGGCGACGGTGCGGGCCGAGCCGAGGGTCCGACGGCGGGTGGTGAAGCCCCGACACCCACCGGCACGGCCGCTGCCGCTGGCGCGGCGGCCCGGGTGCCCGCCGAGGGCGACCGTCGGTCCGGTACCTCCGGTGCGGAGGACGCCGTGACGGCGTCCAGCGCCGGTGTCCGGGGCGAAGCCACGGGCTCCGCCGGTTCGGCCGGGGACGGAGCCTCGACGCCGGCCGGCATGGCCGGTGCCGCTGGCGCGGCGGCCCGCGTGCCCGCCGAAGGCGGCCTGCGGTCCGGGACTTCCCGCACCGCTGACCGGGGCGAAGCCACGGGCTCCGCCGGTTCGGCCGGGGGTTCCACACCCGCTGCCGGCAGCGTGGGCCGGGCCGAAGGCCCGACGCCGGTCGGCGCGGCTCGTACCGGCGCCGCCACCGCGCCAGCGGTCGACGGGGCCCGGGGCGGAGCCCCGGAGTCCGGCGGTTCGGCTGAGGGTTCTGCCCCCGCCGGCGGCAGCGCGGGGGCCCGGGGCGCAGCCCCGACGCCGGCTGGCGCGGCCCGAGCCGCCGGCGCGCCAGCGGTCGACGGGGCCCGGGGCGAAGCCCCGGAACCGGGCGCGTCAGGTAGGGAGGCCCGGGGCGAAGCCCCGGAACCGGGCGCGTCAGGCGGTGGGGGCCGGGGCGGAGCCCCGGAGGTGGGGCCTCAGGACGGCGTGGAGTCCGCCGCGTCAGCGGCGGAGCGTGGTCGGCCGAGCCGGAGGCTCGTCGTCGCGCGGGGGATCGCCGTCGCCACCGGGGTGGTGACGGCCGGGTTCATGGGCTACGGGACGTACGCCGCGCGGCGGCTCGTGACGCGGCGGGTGAGCGTCACCCTGCCGCGGCTGCCGAGCGCGGCGGACGGATACCGGGTGGCCGTCGTCAGCGACATCCACCTCGGGCCGCTGCTCGGCCGCGCGCACTGCCAGCGGGTGGTGGACACCATCAACCGCACCAGGCCGCACCTCGTCACCGTCGTCGGCGACCTCGTCGACGCCGAGGTGGACGACCTGCGTTCGGCGGTCGCGCCGCTCGCCGGGATCGAGTCCAGGGACGGCGTCTACTACGTCACGGGCAACCACGAGTACAACGTCGACACCGGTGCCTGGGTCGACCACGTCAGGGAGCTCGGTCTGCGTCCGCTCGCCAACGCCAGGGACGAGCTGCCCCACTTCGACCTGGCCGGGGTCAACGACGTGGCCGGCGAGGGCACCGACTTCGGCGGTCCCGACTTCGAGGCCGCGCTCGGCGACCGCGACCCGTCGCGGGTCAGCGTCCTGATGGCGCACCAGCCCGTCCAGATCCACGACGCCGTCGAGTACGGCGTCGACCTCCAGCTGTCGGGGCACACCCACGGCGGGCAGATGTGGCCGCTGAACTACGTGGCGGCGGCCGCCAACCCGACCCTCGCGGGTCTCGACCGCTACGGCGACACCCAGCTCTATGTCACCCGGGGCGCCGGCGCGTTCGGCCCGCCGGTCCGGATCGGCGCCGACCCCGACGTGACGTTGATCGAGCTGCGCGCCGGCTGAAAGTGCGCCCATCGAACGCGCATAGGGGTCAACTATTCGTGCCGTCCAGGTGTCTTGGATAACGAGCAGGGCACAACCTGACAGCGTGACGGGAACGACGCGCGACGGCGAGGAGGAGTGTGGGGGCATGGCGGACGAAGTCGAGACGGAGCCGGGGCTGATCATCAGAGGGCGGGTGCGGGACTCCCTCGGGGTGGCGCTGCCCCGCGCCGTCGTGACGCTGTCCGGCGCCGGCGGCGGCCGGCACCTGGTCAAGACACGCAGCGCGGCGGACGGCGCGTTCACCGTTGCCGCGCCGGAGCACGGCGAGTACCTGCTGGTGGCGTTCTCGCCGCAGTTGGGGAGCCAGAGCGTGGCGGTCAGGCTCGAGGGGCGGCCGGTGGAGGTCGAGTTCCGGATGAACGTTCCGGGAGCGCTCGACGCCTGATCATCACCGAACGGGACGCGAATCACCACGGGATCCGGCCGGACGTGAGGGTCGGGTGTCCAAAGACTGGGACGAAAGCGTCCAGATTCGTGTCCCGTCCGTTGCCCCCTGACCCATGCGCGGGATCAGCCACTGTGGTTGGCTTGCCTCCCATACGTCATCGGATGAAGGGCGCGGGGAGTTGCGACGGATCCGGGCCAGACGGGCCACAGGTATCGGTCTCGCGGTGGTGCTGCTGGCCGGCGCCATCGGTGGCTGGATGTACTTCCGGTCGGGTGGGGGCGAAGAGGATCCGATCGTGGTCGGCAGCACCTCGACACCCACCGTCCTGGACCCCGGCGGCGCCTACGACGCGGCCGGGGCGGCGCTGATGAGCAACCTCTTCCAGTCGCTGATGACCTACGCGCCCGGCCAGGAGGAGCCGGTCCCCGACGCGGCCGAGCAGTGCCGGTTCACCGACAACCAGCTCACGGTCTACCGCTGCACCCTCCGCGAGGGCCTGGTGTTCAGCAACGGCGAGGAGATATCGCCGGAGGACGTCCAGTACTCGTTCGAGCGCATCCTCTCCATGGCCGACCGGGCCGAGCGCGAGGCCGCGGACGACTCCATCCCCGACGAGGAGAAGTTCGCCTACGCCGGGCCCTCCAGCCTGCTGGCCACCCTGGAGGCCGTGCGCGTCGACGACCAGGACATCATCTTCGAGCTCAACCAGCCCGACGCCACCTTCCCCTTCGTCGTCGCGGGCAGCGCGGGCGCCATCGTCGAGCAGGACAGCTACAGCAGCATCGAACCCCGCACCGACGGGCGGGTCGTCGGCTCGGGTCCCTTCCTGCTGGAGGAGTTCCGGCCCGACGAGTACGCCCGGCTGGTCCCCAACCCGGACTACCAGGGCGCGGCCGAGACCCCCGACACCCCGGTGACCGTGCGGTACTTCGTGCAGGCCGACGACGGCACCCCGGCCGAGGAGCTGCTCGCCGAGGCGTGGGACGCCGGCGAGATCGACGTCAACAACGGCCGGATGCCGCCCTCGGTGATGGCCGAGCTCAACCGCAGCGACTCCGAGCTGCGGGTCGCCGAGACCACCGGTGCCAGCATCCGCGTGATGGCGTTCAACACCGACCAGGACAAGCCGATGGGCAACGCCGTCGCGCGCCGGGCCGCCGCCGCGCTGCTCGACCGCGAGGCGATCGCCCGCCACGTCCAGCAGGACACGGTGGAGCCGCTGTACTCGCTGATACCCGTCGGCTTCACGGGCCACGGCACCCCCTACTACGACCAGTACCGCGACGTCACCCCCGCCGCGCTGCGCACCGAGATGGAGGAGGCCGGTCTCGAACTGCCGGTCCGCTTCGACCTCGCCTACTCGCGCGGCGTCGCCAACCACGCCGAGGCCGCGCTGATCGAGCAGCAGCTGGAGGCGGGCGGCCTCTTCGAGGTGGAGATCGCCTACTACGACTGGGCCGAGTTCATCCCCACCATCTACGGCGCCCGCAGCTACGACGCGTGGCTCATCGGCTGGACCCCCGACTTCCCCGACCCGGCGACCTTCACCGACACCATCCTGGGCCCCGGCGACGGCCTGGCCACCGGCTTCTCCGACAACGCCATCAACGAGCTGATCGGCAGGACCCACCAGGAGTCCGACCGCGCCCGCGCCTCCGAGGACTTCCTCACCATCCACGACCTGGCCGCGGGTTCCGCGCCGATCGTGCCGATCTGGCAGGACAAGCGCACCATCATCAGCACCGCCGACATCAGCGGCACCCAGAACCTCGTCTCGCACAGCGGCGTCTGGCGGCTGTGGGAGCTGCACCGCATCTGATCTTCGGGCAGGATGCAGCCATGGCACGTTTACGGCACACGCTCGCGCTCGCCTCGGTCGACCGGGGGCGCGTCGAGAGCTTCATCGCCGTGGTTCACGAGGTCCTCGAGAGTCTGCGCGCGGAGGGCGGCACGCTGGTCGCGGCGGACGGGCGCCCCGTCCGCGCCGCCCGGCTCGTCGCCGGCGAGCACCTGAGCCCCGGCGCCCGCTACCAGGGCACCGGGGCGGAGGCGGAGCGGTCCGGGGTCGCGGACTCCCCGCGCTGGACGGACGGTGAGCTGACCGTGCTCGGTTGGGACCGGGCCGAGGGCACCGCGCTCCGCTTCGACCTCGGCCGCGAGGAGCAGGAGTCCGAGGGCGGCGGCCGGACCTCGGCCGCCCGCGTGGTGACCCAGCTGCGGCTGGTCAGCGCGGACCGGCCGCAGCGCGTCACGGTGCTGGTGGGCGGCTCGCTCACCCGGCCCGACGGTCGCCCGCGCCGCTGGCGCTCGTTCAGCCTCAGGGGCGAACTCGACCTGGGCCGCTGGTGGGAGGCGGCCGGGGGAGCGCCTGGCCGGCCGCCGCTCGCCATCGGCCTGCGGTACGCGCTGCTGCGGGTCGACCTGCAGGCCGTGCCGCGCCCCACCGCGGACGGCGCGTGGCGCCTGGAGGTGCTGACGGTGGCGCGCGGCCGTGGCCTCGCCCGCCCGGTGGTGGCGGTGCCGCTGCTCGCCACCCGGCGGCTGCTGCACCGCGGCCTCGGCCAGGCCCTCGACCGTCTTGTCGAGGACTGGCGCACCCGGGTGCTGCCCGAACTGGCCCGCGACCCCGAGGAGTTCCGTCGCCGGCTGCTGGACGAGCTCACCGGCGAGCTGGGCTGAGGCGCGGCGCGGGAACCCGGCCGCGGGTCTCAGGGATGTCCCGGATGTCCGCGCCCCGGCCTTCGGCGTAGGGTCGTGCTGCCCACCGCTCCTGCCGGGTTCGCGCGCCGTGGAGGCCCCGTGAAGGCAGTCGTTCAGGACAGGTACGGCTCACCCGACGTCCTCGAGGTGCGGGACGTCGCCACACCGGTGCCCGGCGACCACGAGGTGCTGGTCCGGGTGCGGGCCGCCTCGGTCAACGCGCTCGACTGGCACTTCATGCGCGGCGACCCGTACGTGATGCGGCTGGGGGTGGGGCTCAGGGGGCCGCGGGTCGCGGTGCGCGGCGCGGACTTCGCGGGCGTCGTGGCGGCGGTGGGCGGCGCCGTCGAGGGACTGGCCCCGGGCGACGAGGTGTTCGGCGAGGCCGGCGTCGGCGGGGCGTTCGCCGAGTACGTCCGCGCCCGGGACACCGCGGTGGAACTGAAGCCGCCGAGCCTGACGTTCGAGCAGGCGGCCGCGATGCCGCTGGCCGCGAACACGGCCCTCGTGGGGCTGCGCGACGTCGCCCGGGTGCGGGCGGGGCAGCGGGTCCTGGTCAACGGGGCGTCGGGCGGCGTCGGCACGTTCGCCGTCCAACTGGCCAAGGCGTTCGGCGCCGAGGTGACCGGGGTGTGCCGCACCCGCAACGTGGAGCTGGTCAGGTCGCTCGGCGCCGACCACGTCGTCGACTACACGCGGGAGGACTTCACCCGGGGCGAGCGGCGGTACGACGTCGTGCTCGACCTGGTGGGCAACCGCCCGCTGTCCGCGCTGCGGCGCCCGCTGACCCCCACCGGAACGCTGGTGCTGTCCGGCGGGGGCACCTCCGAGGGCGGCAGCCTGCTGGGGCCGATGGGCCTGTTCCTCAGGCGCCGGCTGCTGAACCCCTTCGTCGGCCAGCGCCTGGTCGAGCTCCCGGCGAAGCCGAGCAGGGCGAACCTCGTGGCGCTCCGGGAGCTCGTGGAGGCGGGCCGGCTCACCCCGGTCGTCGACCGGACCTACCCGATGGAGGAGGCGGCGGAGGCGATCCGCTACGTCGAGGTCGAGCACGCGCGGGCGAAGGTCGTCCTCACGGTGTGAGCGGGCCGGCGCCGGCCTCGGCCTCGGCGTCGGGGAACACCTTTCCCGGGTTGAGGATGCCCAGCGGGTCGAACACGGTCCTGATCTGGCGTTGCAACGCGGCGCTGTCCGGGCCGAGTTCGCGGGCCAGCCAGTCGCGTTTGAGGACGCCGACGCCGTGTTCGCCGGTGATGGTGCCGCCAAGCTCCAGGCCGAGCCCCATGATGTCGTCGAACGAGGCCTGGGCGCGCCGACGTTCGTCCTCGTCGCCGGAGTCGAAGCAGACCGTGGGGTGGGTGTTGCCGTCCCCGGCGTGCGCCACCACGCCGATGGTGAGCCGGTGGCGCTCGGCGATCTCCGCCACCCCGTCGAGGAACTCGGCGAGCCGGCTGCGCGGCACGCACACGTCGTCGATCATCGTGGTGCCCTTCACCGCCTCCAGCGCCACCAGCGTGGCGCGCCGGGCGGCGAGCAGCATCTCGGACTCGGCGGCGTCCTCGGCGGGCACCACCTCGGTGGCGCCGGCCGCCCGGCACAGCTCGCCGACGGCGGCCAGCTCGTCGGCCGGCGCCGGGGTGTCGAAGCCGGCGAGCAGCAGCGCCCGGGTCGACTCGGGAAGGCCCATCCTGGTCAGCCTGTTGACGGCGGCCACCGTGGTGGAGTCCATCAGTTCGAGCAGCGAGGGGGCGTGCCCGGCGGCCATGATGGCGGCCACGGCCTCCCCCGCGGCCGCCGTCGAGTCGAACTCGGCGGCCAGCACCAGCTGTTGCGGCGGGGCCGGCTTCAGCGCCAGCACGGCGCGCACCACGACGCCCAGCGTGCCCTCGGAGCCCACGAAGAGGCGGGTCAGGTCGTAGCCGGCGACGCCCTTGGCGGTGCGCCGCCCGGTGCGCAGCAGCCGCCCGTCCGCCAGCACCACGTCGAGGCCGAGCACGTACTCGGCGGTCACCCCGTACTTGACGCAGCACAGGCCGCCGGAGCCGGTGCCGATGTTGCCGCCGATGGTGCACTGTTCCCAGCTGGAGGGGTCCGGCGGGTAGGCGAGGCCGTGCGCGGCCACCGCCTTCGACAGGTCGGCGTTGACGACGCCGGGCTCGACCACGGCGTAGCGGTTGACGGGGTCGATCTCCAGGATGGCGTCCATCCGCGTCAGCGAGAGCACCACGCACCCGTCGACGGCGTTGGCCGCCCCGGAGAGCCCGGTCCGCGCGCCCTGCGGCACCACGGGGACCCGTAGCGCGCTCGCGGTGCGCAGCACGTGCTGGACGTGTTCCACCGTGCGCGGCAGCACCACCACGGCCGGGGCGCCGGCCGGGCAGAAGCTGGCCATGTCGTGGGCGTAGGAGGCGGTCACATCGGGGTCGGTGATGATCGTTTCCGGGGGCAGCCCTTCGCGTAGCCGCGTCACGAGTTCGCTCATGAGAAGCAGCCTGGCAGCTCGCCGCGGGAAAAAGCCACGGTCCGGCACGGGACCGTGGGGGAGATCCCCCACGTCGGACCCGGGCCGGACCGTGGGCGTCGCTCAGAAGCGCCGGGTGATCAGCGCCTTCTTGACCTCCTGGATGGCCTTGGTGACCTCGATGCCCCGCGGGCAGGCGTCCGTGCAGTTGAAGGTGGTGCGGCAACGCCACACGCCGTCACGGTCGTTGAGGATCTCCAGGCGCTGCTCGCCGCCCTCGTCGCGCGAGTCGAAGATGAAGCGGTGCGCGTTGACGATCGCCGCCGGGCCGAAGTACTGCCCGTCGTTCCAGAACACCGGGCAGGACGAGGTGCACGCGGCGCACAGGATGCACTTGGTGGTGTCGTCGAAGCGCTCCCGGTCGGCCGCCGACTGGAGGCGCTCCCGGGTCGGCTCGTTGCCCTTGGTGATGAGGAACGGCATGACGTCGCGGTAGGCCTGGAAGAACGGCTCCATGTCCACGACGAGGTCCTTCAGGACCGTCATGCCCTTTATCGGCTCGACCGTGACGGGCTTGGTGCCCACGCCGTCCCTGATCTCGGTGATGTCCTTGATCAGGGTCTTGCAGGCCAGCCGGTTCCGGCCGTTGATCCGCATCGCGTCCGAGCCGCAGATGCCGTGGGCGCAGGAGCGGCGGAACGTCAGCGTGCCGTCGAGCTCCCACTTGATCTGGTGCAGCGCGTCGAGCACCCGCTCCTTGGGGTCGATCCGCAGCTCGAAGTCCTGCCAGACGGCCTCCGGGCCCTCCTCCGGGTTGAACCTGCGGATCCGGAAGGTGACGGTGACCAGGTGGTCGGCGGCCGACGGTGCCTCGTCGGTCTTCTCCAACGTGGGGGTAGCCATCAGTACTTACGCTCCATCGGCTGGTAGCGGGTCTGGACGACGGGCTTGTAGTCAAGACGGATCGACTCGTTGCCGTCCGCGTCGACCTCGCGGTAGGCCATGGTGTGCCGCATGAAGTTGACGTCGTCCCGGTGGGGGAAGTCCTCGCGGTAGTGTCCGCCGCGCGACTCCTGGCGGGCCAGCGCCGAGACGACGAGCACCTCGGCCAGCTCCAGCAGGTTGCCCAGCTCCAGGGCCTCCAGCAGGTCGGTGTTGTACCGCTTGCCCTTGTCCTGGACGGCCACGTTCTTGTAGCGGCGGCGCAGCGCCGTGATGTCCTCCAGGGCCTCCTTGAGCGTCTGCTCGGTGCGGAAGACCATGGCGTTCTTGTCCATGGTCTCCTGGAGGTCCTTGCGGATGGCGGAGACCCGCTCGCCGCCGGTGGCGGTGCGCATCCGCTCCACCTCGTCGGCGACGAACTTCTCCGGGGCCTCGGGGAGCTCGACGAACTCCGCGGTGGCGGCGTACTCGGCGGCGGCGATGCCGGCGCGGCGGCCGAACACGTTGATGTCGAGCAGCGAGTTGGTGCCGAGCCGGTTGGCACCGTGCACCGAGACGCAGGCGACCTCGCCGGCCGCGTAGAGCCCGGGCACCACGTCGGTGTTGTTGGCCAGCACCTCGCCCTTGACGTTGGTCGGGATGCCGCCCATCGCGTAGTGCGCGGTCGGCTGGATCGGGATCGGGTCGGTGTACGGCTCGATGCCCAGGTAGGTGCGGGCGAACTCGGTGATGTCCGGCAGCTTGGCGTCCAGCTGCTCCGGCGGCAGGTGCGTCAGGTCCAGGTAGACGTGGTCGCCGTCGGGGCCGCAGCCGCGCCCCTCGCGGATCTCGGTGTAGATCGAGCGGGAGACGACGTCGCGCGAGGCCAGGTCCTTCATGACGGGCGCGTACTTCTCCATGAAGCGCTCGCCGTCCTTGTTGCGCAGGATGCCGCCCTCGCCGCGGGCACCCTCGGTGAGCAGGATGCCCATCTTCCAGATGCCGGTCGGGTGGAACTGGAAGAACTCCATGTCCTCCAGCGGCAGGCCGCGCCGCCAGGCGGCGGCCTGGCCGTCGCCGGTGAGGGTGTGCGCGTTCGAGGTGACCTTGTAGAACTTGCCGTTGCCGCCGGAGGCGAAGACCACGGCCTTGGCCTGGAAGACGTGCAGCTCGCCGGTGGCCAGCTCGTACGCGACGACGCCGGCGGTGCGCTTCACCCCGTCGACCTCGTTGAGCAGCAGGTCGAGGACGTAGAACTCGTTGTAGAACTCCACGCCCTCCTTGACGCAGTTCTGGTACAGCGTCTGGAGGATCATGTGGCCCGTGCGGTCGGCCGCGTAGCAGGAGCGGCGCACCGGGGCCTCGCCGTGGTTGCGGCTGTGGCCGCCGAACCGGCGCTGGTCGATCCGGCCCTCGGGGGTGCGGTTGAACGGCAGCCCCATCTTCTCCAGGTCGAGGACCGAGTCGATGGCCTCCTTCGCCAGGATCTCGGCGGCGTCCTGGTCGACCAGGTAGTCACCGCCCTTGACCGTGTCGAAGGTGTGCCACTCCCAGTTGTCCTCCTCGACGTTGGCGAGGGCCGCGGCCATGCCGCCCTGGGCGGCGCCGGTGTGGGAGCGGGTCGGGTACAGCTTGGTCAGCACGGCGGTGCGGCTGCGCTTCGTCGCCTCGATGGCGGCGCGCATCCCGGCGCCGCCGGCCCCGACGATGACGGTGTCGTACTTGTGGATCTGCATGTCTCGTGTGCCTCGTCAGCCCCGTCAGCGGATGTTCGGGTCGAAGGTGAAGATCACCAGCGTGCCCAGCAGCACGGTGAAGATCGTGGCCGTGTAGAGCAGCATCTTCAGCCAGAAGCGGGTGGCGTCGCGCTCGGCGTAGTCGTTGATGATCGTGCGCAGGCCGTTGGCGCCGTGGAGCATGGCGAGCCAGAGCATGATCAGGTCCCAGGCCTGCCAGAACGGCGAGGCCCAGCGGCCGGCGACGAAGGCGAAGCTGACCTTGGAGACGCCGCCCTCGAGGACGAGCTGGATCAGCAGGTGGCCGAGCACCAGCACCACGAGCACGATGCCGGACAGCCGCATGAACAGCCAGCCGTAGAGCTCGAAGTTGGTGCGGGTGGTCCGCGGGGTGCGGCCGGTGCGGGCCCGGGGCGGTTCGATGACCGGGGCCGGGTTGTCCGGGGAGTAGGTCGCGTCGTTGACCTGCGAGGTCTCGATGGCCATGATCATCAGCTCCCGAACAGCTCACGGAACGCGTGGCCGAGGACCGGGTAGGCGGCCCCCGCCATGAGGACGGCCCAGACGCCGACGACGGTCCACAGCATCTGCCGCTGGTAGCGGGCGCCCTTGTTCCAGAAGTCGACGGCGACGACCCGCAGGCCGTTCAGCGCGTGGAAGAGGACGGCCGCCACCAGGCCGTACTCCATGAAGGCCACGAGGGGCGTCTTGTAGACCGCGATGGTGTCGTCGTACGCCTCGGGGGAGACCCGGACGAGCGCGGTGTCCAGCACGTGGACGAAGAGGAAGAAGAACACCAGGACACCGGTGACGCGGTGCGCCACCCATGACCACATGCCTTCCCGGCCGCGGTACAGCGTTCCTGCCGGCACGGAAGAACCCTTCAGAAGCGATTCGGGGCCTGCCGGCAGCTCCTGCTCCTGTGGGACGTCGGTCGGGCCCGGCCGGGTACGGTCCACCGGCCGCCGCCATGGTATCGGCGGCGCGGGAGTGCCACACGGCGGGGGGCGCCTAGCCCGCTTTGGCGGGCCTCGCGCATCGCGGTTGCCAAGCTGTGGCCAGCGGTTACCTTCGAGGTATGCGACATGCGCCCTGGCGAATATTCGCACTGGCCACGGCCGTGGTGGTGATCGTCACATCACTGGTCCTGGCCCTGGACCGTGGCTCGTCCAGCGGCACCCGGACCTCGTCGGACGCCGCCACCCCCACCCCCACCCCCTCGCCCCTCGCGCTTCCGGACGGCCCGACCGGGCCACCGGAGATCATCCCCGCCGTCCGCTCCTTCGACGCCGCCGAGGGCGCCGGCTGGGCGCCCTCCGAGTCGACCCGGGTGATAGCGGACTCCGGGGGCCCGCTCGACGGGACCGCCGACCTGCTCGCCGAGGACCTCGGCGTGGACCGCGCCGACGACGGCGCCAGGGAGGGTGACATAGAGCTCACCCTCGACGAGGGCGCCGACACCGGCGGCGAGGGCTACCACCTCGTCACCGGCGACCACCGGGTCACCATCACCGGCAGCGACGACGCCGGCGTCTTCTACGGCACCCGAACGGTCGTACAGGCGGTGCGCGGCGCCGGCGGCCTGCCGGAGGGCGAGATCCGCGACCGCCCCGACCGCCCGCAGCGCGGCCTGTCGCTCGACACCGCGCGCAAGCCGTTCAGCGCGGACTGGATCGAGGACCGGATGCGCGAGATGGCGGACCTCAAGCTCAACCAGCTCCAGCTGCACTTCAGCGACGACCAGGGCTTCCGCGTCGAGAGCGAGACCCACCCCGAGGTCGTGTCGGATGACCACCTCACCAAGGACGAGGTCCGCGGCATCCTCGACCTCGCCGACCAGCTGCACATCACCGTGATCCCGGAGATCGACTCGCCCGGGCACCTGGGCGCGGTGCTCGCCGCGCACCCCGACCTCCAGCTGCGGCGGGCCGACGGCAGCGTCACCTCCGGGGCCATCGACATCTCCAACCCGGACGCGGCGGCGATCGTGGACGACCTGATCACCGAGTACGCCGACCTCTTCCCCGGCGAGTACCTGCACCTGGGCGGCGACGAGTACGCGGCGCTCTTCGTCTCCGACCCCGAGGCCAGCTACCCGGACCTCGCGGCGGCCGCCCGCGACCGCTACGGCTCGGACGCCCGCGTCCAGGACCTGGCCACCGGCTGGCTCAACGACCGGGCGGACGCGGCCAGGGGCGCCGGCAAGACGCCGCAGGTGTGGAACGACGGCATGTTCGCCGGCGGCGTCGTCCAGCCGGACGAGGAGCGGCAGGTGACCTACTGGACCGGCCGGGAGATCGGCGCGCGCGAGCCCGTCGAGTACCTGGAGGGCGGCTGGCAGGTGCTGAACCTCAACTCGGAGTACCTCTACTACGTACTCGGTGAGCCCAACGGCTTCACCTATCCGACCGGCGAGCGTATTTATGACGAGTGGACACCAGACGTGCTGCGCGGTTCGAACGCCGTCCCGGACCGGTTCGCGAACGCGGACCACATCCCGGGCGGGCGGTTCGCCGTCTGGTGCGACCAGGCCGGGGCCCAGACCCCCGAGCAGGTGGCGGCCGGCATCCGGCTGCCGCTGGCCGCGACGGCCCAGAAGCTGTGGAACCCGGACCGGCCCACCCTCAGCTGGACGGAGTTCACCCAGCTCGCCGACCGGGTCATGGCCTGAAGCGCCGGCCGGCGGGTAACGATCATGGGGTGAACGCGAGCGCGAGCAGCCGGGGCCGCCACCCCCCACAGGAGAGACCCCGGCTGTCGCCGGTCCAGGGCCTGACCAGGCCCGGGTCCGTATCTCGTACAGCGTCGAACACCTGGATTCTGTTACCGAGCGGATACGGCCGGATGCGCCATGGACGGACGGCGGCGGGGCCGCGTAGCGTTCAGGCACTAGAGACACACAGTCACCAACCTTGAAACGCATGCGGCGCGAGTCGCCAAGGGGGGCCGGGAGTGCAGGGGGCAGACGTCGAATTGACCGCGGCGGTTCACGCGGCCCAGGAAGGGGACGAGAGCGCGTTCCGCACCGTCTTCAGGGCGGTCCACCCGCGGCTGCTCG
This sequence comes from Streptomyces millisiae, assembly GCF_031845425.1. NCBI lineage: Bacteria > Bacillati > Actinomycetota > Actinomycetes > Kitasatosporales > Streptomycetaceae > Streptomyces > Streptomyces millisiae. The sequence continues at coordinate 109,344 of NZ_JAVREM010000013.1, read as the reverse complement.
GCTATGTGCGGACCATCGTGGCCGAGCCCGACGCGGAGGACGTCACCGCTGAGGCGTGGCTGCACATATCGCGCGACCTCCAGCGGTTCAGCGGCGACGCGGACCGGTTCCGCGGCTGGACCGCCAGGATCGCCCGCAACCGGGCGCTCGACCACCTGCGGGCGCGCGGCCGCCGGCCCCAGGAGTGCAGGGCCGACGAGGACGCGCTCGCCGACCTGCCGTCCTCGGCCGACACCGCCGAGGAGGCGATGAACGCGCTGGCCACCAGCCGGGCCCTGGCGCTCGTCGCGGAGCTGCCCCAGGAGCAGGCGGAGGCCGTGGTGCTGCGGACCATGTTCGGCCTGGACGCCAAGCGCGCCGCCTCGCTGATGGGCAGCCGGCCGGGCGCCGTCCGCACCGCCAACCACCGCGGTCTTCGCCGCCTGGCGCAGCGCTTAGGCCGCGCCCCCGAGCATCTCTCGGAGGCGGCTGTAACGGAATCGAGGGCTACGGCGCAGTAAGGAACAGGTCGACTGGTCATCGACCGACAGGGCAACCCGAGGTCCCCCCCGTACCTCAGGGAAGCCCAGGCGCGGGCGGGGCGGCTTTCCCCCTAGCCCCGCCCGCGCACCCCTCTCCTCCAGGCCCGGCGTCGACCGGGCCTTCTCGCGTCTCCGCGCCCGAGCCGCCCCCTTCCCGCACACACCCGTCCTCCCGGTCGACGGCCACTCAGCCCGACAAGGTGAACGGAAGGCGAATAGCGGTTACCCGGCCCGTTAATTCGCGTTGATTGTTCGACGAATTCCCAGGGAAGCCGTGCGAGTTGGCCGGCAGGTGTCGTGCTGTTAACTGGTTGTTGTGACTGAGTTGGCCCGACCCTCGAACTCCGACGCCTATCGTTTGGTGCCTATGGTTCCTTACGTGCCCGATTCATCTCGCGGCCCCCTGCGTTTGGCCGTGTTGGCGGATTCTGACACGCGGTGGAAATGGGGCGCGCTCACCGCGCGCCGCATAGCCCCCGAGTCGTCCGTCGACGGCTACCTGCTGCGGGGGCGCGCGACGCCCACCGCGCGGCAGTTGGCCGAGACCGACACCGGCGTGGATGAACCGGAAGAGATCACCGCCATCAACTTCCTCCGTCTGATCGGTGATCTCCAGGAAACCGACACCGAAAACCCCAACAGTGCGAACAACACTGCGAAGGTCGCCGGTAATTCCGAAGACGCGCCCTATGACGCGTTGATCCTCGCCTGCGTCGGCGGCTCCGTGCAGGCCATGTTGCACGGTCTTGCCCGCGCCTGGCACGGCGCTCCCCGCCGCACCGTGGTCATCACGGGATATGTGGGAGTCGTCTACGAGAAACTCACCGACGGCCTGCTGCTGCGCCACGGCGCCGACATCGTCCTCGCCAACAGCGCCTACGACGCCTCCCGGTTCCGCGAACAGTTCCGCGGCGTGCGGGCCGACTCCTCGGCCGTCACCGAGTGCGCCCTGCCGTTCCTGGCCGGCGCGCCGTACGACCCGCGGGCCGTGGAGCGCGGCGAGCGCCCCTACCGCGTCGTCTTCGCCGTCCAGCCCTCGGTGCCCGGCACCCGCAAGGACCGCGCCTACCTGCTGGAGCGCGCCGTCGAGCACGCCCGCCGCCACCCGGAGCGCGAGGTCGTCCTCAAGCTGCGCAGCAAGCCGGGCGAGCACACCACGCACATCGAGGAGTTGCCCTACCAGCGCCTCGTCGAGCGCATCAAGGGCGAGACCCCGGCCAACTTCAGCCTCGCCTACGGCAACATGGGCGAGGTCCTGGACGGCACCGACCTGCTGGTCACCGTCAGCTCCACCGCCGCGCTCGAGTCCCTGCACCGCGGCATCCCCACCGCCGTCCTCAGCGACCTCGGCATCCGCGAGCAGCACGGCAACCACTACTTCCTCGGCTCGGGCTGCTTCGCCTCCTGGGACGAGCTCGACGGCGGCCACGTGCCGACGCCGGACGCCGGCTGGCTGGCCGACCAGGGCCTCCGCCGCGACCCCGACGAGGCGTTCGCGCCCGCCCGCGCCCGGCTCGCCGCCCTGGTCCACCAGGCCGCGGAGGACGGGCTGCCGCCGCTCGACCCCTACTACACGGTGCGCACCGCGCCCGGCTACCTGCCCGGCGTACTCGCCCGCCACGGCCTCGACGTCAAGGGCGAGCCGCTGGCCGGCTTCCAGGGCGGCCCCGACCCGACCACCGGCGTGCGCGGGGCGTCCAAGCGCCTGCTGCGCCGCACCGCGCGCGGCGCCTACCGCGCCGGTGTCCAGCGGGTCGCCCCGCTCATCAGGCGCTGGGGGCAGCTGTGACCCCCAAGACCTCCTCCGCACCGCGGTCCCACCAACGAACGAAGGCTTCTGGCATGAGCACTGTGCTGGCTGTGATCCCCGCCCGCGGGGGCTCCAAGGGCGTGCCGGGGAAGAACCTCGCCCCCGTCGGCGACGCGCCGCTGGTCACCCGCGCGGTCCGCGAGTGCCGCGCCGCCCGGCTGCTGACCGCGGTCGTGGTCTCCACCGACGACCCCGACATCGCGGCCGCCGCGCACGCCGCGGGCGCCGAGGTCATCGAGCGCCCCGCCGAGATCTCCGGCGACAAGTCCACCAGCGAGGCCGCGATCCTGCACGCGACGGACGTCTACGAGGAGCGCCACGGCGTCACCGTGGACGTCGTCCTGCTCGTCCAGTGCACCAGCCCCTTCCTCACCCGCGAGGAGGTGGACGGCGTCGCCGCCGCCATCCTGGACGGCGCCGACACCGCGCTGACCGTGGCCCCGTTCCACGGCTTCGTCTGGCGCGAGGCGGCCAGCACCGGCGGCCAGGGCGTCAACCACGACAAGTCCTACCGCCCCATGCGGCAGGACCGTCCGCAGGACCTGCTGGAGACCGGCGCCTGCTACGCGATGCGCGCCGACGGGCTGCGCGTCGAGCGGCACCGCTTCTTCGGCCGCACCGAGCTGGTCCGCACCGACCCGGCCCGCGTCCTGGAGATCGACGACCCGCACGACCTGGCCAGGGCCCGCGCCCTCGCGCCGCTGCTCGACGGCGGCCAGCAGAACCTGGCCAAGGCGGGGGCCGCCTACTCCGGCTACCCCGACTACCTGCCGACCCGCGACGACGTCGACGCGGTCGTGCTCGACTTCGACGGCACCCAGACCGACGACCGGGTGCTCGTCGACTCCGAGGGACGGGAGATGGTCGCCGTGCACCGCGGCGACGGCCTGGGCATCGCCGCCCTGCGCCGGGCGGGCATCCCGCTCCTGATCCTGTCCACGGAACAGAACCCGGTCGTCGCCGCGCGGGCGCGCAAGCTGCGCATACCCGTGCTGCACGGCATCGACCGGAAGGACCTCGCCCTCAAACAGTGGTGCGAGGAGCAAGGAATCGCGCCGGAACGCGTGCTCTACGCCGGCAACGACGTCAACGACCTGCCCTGCTTCGACCTGGTCGGTTGGCCCGTCGCCGTCGCGAGCGCCCACGACGTCGTCAGGGGGGCCGCCCGCGCGGTCACCTCGGCGGCGGGCGGCGCCGGCGCGATCCGCGAGATCGCCTCGTGGATCCTCGGAAAGGAACTCAGTCCCTCATGACAACCAACAACCGACTTCGCAAGTTCGGCGACCGCGTCGTGGGCCCCGGCCGTCCCGTCTACATCACGGGCGAGATCGGCATCAACCACAACGGTGACCTGGAGAACGCCTTCGCGCTGATCGACGCGGCGGCCGAAGCCGGCTGTGACGCGGTCAAGTTCCAGAAGCGCACGCCGGAGATCTGCACCCCGCGTGACCAGTGGGACATCGAGCGGGACACCCCGTGGGGCCGGATGACCTACATCGACTACCGGCACCGGGTCGAGTTCGGCGAGGACGACTACCGCGCCATCGACGAGTACTGCCGCAAGAAGGGCATCCACTGGTTCGCCTCGCCGTGGGACCCCGAGGCCGTGGACTTCCTGGAGCAGTACGACGTGCCGGCGCACAAGGTGGCCTCCGCCTCCCTGACCGACGACGAGCTGCTGCGCAAGCTGCGCGCCACCGGCCGCACCGTCATCCTGTCCACCGGCATGTCGACCCCGAAGCAGATCCGGCACGCGGTCGAGGTCCTGGGCAGCGAGAACATACTGCTGTGCCACGCCACCAGCACCTACCCGGCCAAGGCCGACGAGCTCAACCTGCGCGTGATCAACACGCTGCAGGCCGAGTACCCGAACGTGCCGATCGGCTACTCGGGCCACGAGACCGGCCTGCAGACGACGCTGGCCGCCGTCGCGCTCGGCGCCGTCTTCGTCGAGCGGCACATCACCCTGGACCGCGCGATGTGGGGCTCCGACCAGGCCGCCTCCGTCGAGCCGCAGGGCCTGACCCGGCTGGTCCGCGACATCCGGATCATCGAGGAGTCGCTGGGCGACGGCGTCAAGAAGGTCTACGACAGCGAGCTCGGCCCGATGAAGAAGCTGCGCCGCGTCAAGGGCGTCGTGGCCGAGGGCGAGGCCGAGCGCGAGCCGGCCGCTGTCTGAGCACCGCGCGACACTGGTACGGGTGGGGCGAGCGGGCCGCGTTACGGGACGAACCGAGTTGCGGAACTCACGGAACGGAGAGAGGCGCATGACCGACCGGGGTGCCAGGGCGGGCGCCAGCACGTTGGCGTTCGCCGAGAGTCCGGTGCAGTTGCTCAACATCCTCGAGTGGGCGCACACGTCGCACCCCCGTGCCGTGCGCGACCTCACCGTGGTCATCCTGCCCCCGCACGACCCCACCAGCCGGGGCCAGTTGCGCCGCATGGCACAACTGGCCCGGGACGCCGGGCACCGCGTGCTCTGGCGCGAGGCGCGCGGGAGTGCCGTCGCCCCGCCGCGCTCGTTGGCCGCGCTGACCGGCCCGATGCGGCGGGCCGGGCTGCTGGTGATCGGGGACCCGTTCTCCCGCTACCTCCAGCTGCTGCTGTCCATGGCCGGCGGCCGCTGCGACGTCGTGGTCGTGGACGACGGCACGGCCACCATGGAGTTCACCGCCCAACTCGCCCGTGGCGAGCGTCTGGTGCGCTGGCACCGGCCGTCCGCGCGCGGGCCCAGGGCGTGGGCGTTCGCGCCGGTCGCGCGGCGCGCGGTGCGGCACCTGACGCCCACCGAGCGGCGCTCGGTCGAGGTGTTCACGGCCATGCCCGTGGAGCCCGTCGCGGGCGTCACGGTCACCGCCAACGCCTTCGCCTGGACCCGCGCCCGCTTCCCCGAGCCCATGCTGACCGGCGGCGCCGACCTGGTGGGCACCTCGCTGGTCGAGACGGGCGTCATCCAGGAGGACCGCTACGTGGCGGGCGTGGCCGGCCTGGCCCGCGCCCACGGCGTCACCCGCTACTTCGCGCACCGCAGGGAGAGCAACGAGAAGCTGCGACGGCTGAGCGCGGAGGCCGGCGTGGAGATCGTCCGCCCCGACCTGCCGCTCGAACTCGTCGCCAGGCGCGGCCCGATCGGCTCGACCATCCTGAGCTTCCCCTCCACCGTGGTGCACACGCTGCCGAAGGTGCTGGCCGACACCGAGGTGAAGGTGGCGGTCTGCGACATATCCCAGACCTGGTTCACCGACCGCGTCACCGAGCGGGCCAGCGGCTTCCTCTCGACGGTCACCAACACCGCGCTCGGCACCCACGGTCTGACCTCGCTGCCGACGCCGCAGTAGGCGCCGGCCGGTTGGTCAGCTGTCCGGCCCCTCGGGTTCGGCTGAGGCGATGAACCGTTGCACGTCGTGGACCAGCAGCAGCCGGTACCTCCGGAGCGACGCGAGGGCCTCGAAGATCCTTCGGGCGGCGGCCTCCTGACGCTCCATGTCCTTGCCGAAGTCCCGCACCGTGACGAGGGAGTCGTAGCGGTCGAAGGCCAGACCCCTGTCCTCCTCGAACTCGTGGGACGGTTCGACCTCGACCGCGGCGAACCCGAGGTTGGCCCGGTGGGTGATGCTCTCGTCTTCCACGGGTTCGAGAGGCGTGCCACACGCGATCGAGACATCGGAGACCAGCCGCTCCAACGGGCGGCCCGGATGGACGAAGATTTCGTGGTACGCGCTCATGAGCCACCTCCGAGGCCGCTAGGGCCAGACGATCTCATAGTCCTGGCCGATGATCCTGATGTGGTCCATCCGGTCCGGCGGATTGTTCCTGAGGAACCTGTTCAGCCCCTCTCTCGCCTCCGCTTCGCTGAGACCGCTCGACCTCGCGTCCACCACCGCGTTCCGCGCCTGTCTCTTCGCCGCGTTGAGATTGTTCTTGATCGTGTTCGGCACCGCGCCGGGGTCAGGGGTCTTGAACTCCGTCGGCCGGCCGTCCACCAGGGCGTCAGGTGTCTGTCGTGCGTTCGTCTCGCCTACCGCCCAGACGTATCTCCCCTCCGCGTGCAGGAGTTCGGCGATGGTGCGCTCCCGCGGCGTGAACGTGCCGTCGATCTCGTCGACCCCGGGCCTGCCAGGGATCTGGAGGAGCTCCCCGAACACCCCCTGGGCGGGGCTGAATCCCAACCGCAGCAACTCCGACGCCCGCTCCATCATCGTTCGGCGGAACCTCTCGATCTCCGCCTCGATGTCGTCCGCCGCGTCGGCGGCGTCCGCTGCCGCGAGCCGGAGGTACTTCTCCCTGATCCCCTGGGCCACGTGGTCGGGAAGGGCCCAGCCGTTGGACGTGGGCACCATGAACTCCGTCGCGCCGTTGGGGTGGGTGACGCTCGGCCTGACCTGTTCCCCGGTGAGCCAGATGCCGAGCCCCTCGATCACGTCCCCGAGCAGGTCGTTGCGCGCCGCCGGCGTCTCGTTCACCGCCCGTACCCAGCCGTTCCACTCCTCGATGGCCGCCGTGAGGTGGTCGAGGTACTTCGCCTCCAGCCCGTCCGGCCCGAAGATCACCCCATGGACCGCCTCCTTGACGGAGAGCGCCAGGTTTATGGCGTGGACGAGGTGCCCCACCACCGCGTCCATGTCGGCGCCGCCGTCCCGCAGGCCCTCCCGCGTCTCGGCGATACGCCCCTCGCCGTCCACCAGCGGGGAGTCGTCCAGTTCTCCGGCCCGCTGCGCGATCCGGGTGGCCCGCTCCGCGAGGTCCATGGCGGCATGGGCCTCGGCGGCCACCCGGGCGTAGGCGGCAGCGGTGTCGGCTATGTCATCGGCGTTGACCTCGCTGTCGAACTCGCGCTGCCGGGTCCACGACGTCTTGCCACCGGGTGTCGCGGCCTCCACTTCCTCCCGCGAGAACTCGACAGGCGACACAGGTGACACAGGCGGCCCTCCAGGAGATCTCCGTTGACGCGGCGACTCGGCGACAACGGATGCAAGCACGGGCACCCCGGCAGGGGTCCCGAGCCGGGGAGAGTCGACCGGGCGCGGATGCCCCGCCATCGATCCCAGCGTGCCGTGCGGCGAAAGAAAGTACTCATACCCAGTCACACACGGTCCTATGCGGCCACCGCGTGATTCGACTGTGTGAACTTTCCATGATCGATGCCGTGTTGACAGGAGAACGGGCGTACCCTCGTCACGTGAGTGATCTGCTGTCTCCGGAGTCCGCGCCCACCCTGGAACTCGATGACGAGCTGCGCGCCGAGCTGATCGCCTTCCGCCGGGATCTGCACATGCACCCCGAGTTGGGCAACCAGGAGGTTCGCACCACCGCCGTCCTCAAGAAGCGCCTGGAGCGCGCCGGGCTCGCCCCGCGCGTGCTGGCCAGCGGCACGGGGCTGGTGTGCGACGTACGGCCGGCCGGAGACACCGGACCACTCCTCGCGCTCCGCGCCGACCTCGACGCGCTGCCGATCCCGGACACCAAGACGGTGCCCTACGCCTCCACCATCCCGGGCCGGGCCCACGCCTGCGGCCACGACGTGCACACCACGGTGGTGCTCGGCGCCGGCCTGGCGCTGGCCAGGCTGGCCGCCGAGGGCCGACTGCGGCGCGGCGTCCGGCTGTTGTTCCAGCCGGCCGAGGAGGTGCTGCCAGGCGGCGCCCAGGACGCCATCGAGAGCGGCGTTCTCGACGGCGTCGCCCGCATCCTCGCCCTGCACTGCGACCCCAAGGTCGACGCCGGCCGCATCGGCGTCCGCACCGGCGCGATCACCGCCGCCTGCGACCGCATAGAGATCAGGCTGGCCGGCCCCGGCGGCCACACGGCCCGCCCGCACCTCACCACCGACCTGGTCACGGCCGCCGCCCGGGTCGCCCTCGACGTCCCGGCCCTGGTGGCCCGCCGCGTCGACACCCGCGCCGGCATGGCCATCACCTGGGGCCGCCTGGAGACGGGCCACGCGCCCAACGTCATCCCCCAGTCCGCGGAGCTCTCCGGCACCATGCGCTGCCTGGACATTGAGGCGTGGCGCACCGCGCCCGACATCGTCCACGCGGCGGTCGACGAGGTCGCGACCCTGTACCGCGCCAAGTCCGAGCTCCGGTACATCCGGGGCGTCCCGCCGGTCGTCAACGACGCGTCCTCCACGGCGCTGCTGACCGAGGCCATGACCGCCCGCTTCGGCGCGGGCGCCGTCGAGCCGACCCAACAGAGCCTGGGCGGCGAGGACTTCTCCTGGTACCTGGAGCACGTCCCCGGCGCCATGGCCCGCCTCGGCGTCCGCCCCCCGGGCGGCGAATGGGCCACGCCACGCGACATCCACCAGGGCGACTTCGACGTCGACGAGTCGGCGATCGGCGTGGGCGTTGAGCTGCTGGTGACGGCGGCGCAGCTCAGCTGACCCAGGTCGAACCAGACGGACTTGCCGGCCGGGCGGCGGAACACGTCGCACCCCCAGTGGCGGGCGAGGCTCCGCAGGAGGTGGAGCCCCCGCCCGCCCTCCCTCTCCACCGCGGCCGCGGCCGCGACCGGCGGCGGCAAGGAGACGGGGCTGTTGTCGAACACCTCGACGCGCAGCCGCGCTTTCTCCTCGGCGATGGGCGAGTTGGTGTGCCGCAGCAGCCACACCGCGTGGTCTCGGGAGAGCTTGGCGGCGTCGGGGGTGTTCATGCAGCGATCCTGTGGCCATGGGGCTTCGAACGACTCCGACGCAGCGGCAGCGCAGGCTCGGGCAGGAGCTTCAGCGGCGAGCCGCACCAGGAGTGCATAGAAGTGGCCGCCGGCCCACACTCGCTCCTCCTCCGCGAGAGCGACGACCCGGCCGCCGTTCTCGCGACCCGCCCCGCCCGGGTGGCGGCCCTGCTGTCCGCCATCAAGGGCGGCGGGTGGACTTCGCGCCGGTAGCGTCCCCCATCGTGCCCGGGGCGTCGAGTGCGACGGTGAAGACCTGGTTCATCAGCCCCTGAGCAGACAGAACGGATGGCCTGCCGGGTCTGCGAAGATCCTCCAACCGCGGGCGTCGACATGAAGCAGCGTGGCACCAAGGCCAAGGACCTGATGGTGAGCCTGGTCGAGGTCGGGGACATCGAGATCCAGATGAAACTGTTGCGGGTGCGCGGTGTCCGGCCACCGAGGCGCTCGGTAGTCCTCCACACGCTGGAACCCGAGCACAAGGCCAGAGGCGGTGTGAAGGGTCGCGAAGTCGTCGTTGACCGCCCACCGAGGATCGGGTTGGTTGACCCCGCCGCCCAGGAGCGACTGATAGAACCGCGCGAGTTCCAGAACATCCGGGCAGTCCAGAACCACGCACTGCAGCCTGCCGATCACCGAAAGTCCTTCCCATAGCAGCGGATGGCTCAGGCGCCCCACAGTCGGAAGCGTCACCCAAGACCTTATCCACGGCTCCGAGCACCCGCGCCGCATCACGATCCACGGCTGGAGTTCCCGTAGTACCGAGTACACCCGAGAGCACTTCTGCGGCTGGGGCAGCGAGTTCTATCCCCCATGCACCTGATCGCTAGGAGGAGTTCCGCCGCCGACGCCAGGCGATCCTGCCGACCAGGCGCGCGCCAACCTCAAGCGCGCCGGCTACACGCCGCACGTGGTGTGCGGGGACGGCGCCCTCGGCTGGGCGGACGGCGCGCCCTACGACCGGCTCGTCGCGACCTGCTCGGTGCGGTCCCTGCCGCCGGCCTGGCTCGAACAGGTGCGGCCCGGCGGCCGGATCGTGGCGCCCGTTCGGCACCCTCATCGCCACCAGGCACGAGGACGGCACGGCCACCGGCCGGTTCGCGCCCTTCGGCTCCTCCATGGAACTGCGTGGCCAGCGCGCGGACGTGGAGTTGGTGCGGGGCGTGCTGCGTCCAGGGCAGCGGCCGGAGGTCTTCGAGACCCGCGTCTCTCCCTGGTCGGTCGCCGGCCACGACCTGGCCGCCCAGTTCGCCATCGGCCTCGCGGTGTCCGACGTCCGGCCCTCCTGGGACACGGAGACGGAAGAGGCCGCCGTCCGTCTCTGGCTCGCCACCGACGACGCCACCTCCTGGGCCGTCGTCGACCACGACGGTCGGCAGACGGAGACGTTTCGCGCCCAGTTCGGCCCGCGCCGCCTCTGGGACGAGGTCGCGGCCGCCTGGCAGCGCTGGGACGCCCAGGCCCGACCGACGGTCGACCGCTTCGGGGTCACCGTCACCCCCGACGGCTCGTCGTTCTGGCTCGACTCGCCCGGCTGACCGGGCCGCAGATAGCCGGGATTACGCAGGTACGGCCAGTCCTGGCCCGGTCGATCTCCAGGCTGAGGGGAAGTAAAAATAGTCGGGAGGTTGTCGCCCGACCGAACTCACTGAGAAACCTCACTGGGCGAGGGTGGCTATGGCGGCCAGTAGGACTTCTGGGTTCCGCAGGTCGGGCAGTATGAGGTTGGCGCCGGCGTGCCTGAGCTCTGGGCCGGAGGTCGTGCCGCTTGCTACGCCGATCACCAGTGCGCCGCCCTCCAGCCCAGTGCGGACATCCTCCAATGAGTCGCCGACGATGACGGTGTTGGATTGGGTGAACGTGAGGCCGTGCTTCTCCTGCGCGCGTTTCTGGGCGACGCCGACGAGGGCGGGGCGGTGCTGGTCGTCCGAGGCGAAGCCTCCTATGTCGAGGTCGAGGTACGGGGCCAGATGGAAGGTACGGAGTTTGATTTCGGCGTTCGGCTTGAGGTTTCCGGTGACCACCGTGGGGATCAGAGTCGGTGCCTCGTGCACGGCGTGAAGTGCTTCGACCGCACCTGGTAGCAGTCTGCCGCTGCGCTTCATCTCCTCTACGTGCGTGGCGAGGCGCTCGGGCAGAAGTTCCACCATCCTGGGCAGCAGTTGTGGGATGTCCCGTTCGTGTACGCCGTTGTCCAGGAGGAGTGTGCGGATGGCGAGGGGCATGGTCACGCCGGTGCCCCGTTGGGGGAGCTTTTCGGGGGAGTGGCCGATGACCTGGTGGAAGGTCTCGCGGTAGACCTGTCGGTCGGTGTCGCCGACGTACAGGAGCGTGCGGTCGATGTCCCACAGGACGAGTACGGCATCGGCCACGGTCAGAGCTCCGTCCGTAGCACGGTGGCGGCCCGCTCGGTGAGGTCAGAGGCGTGGGCGGCGTGGCCTGCCGTGGCGAGTTCGTTGGCGAACTCCCGCACGTGTTCGTTGAGCCGGGCGGACTGGAGGTGTTCGGCTCGTGACAGGGCGTCGTGCGCCGTGGCGCAGGCCGCTTCGATGTCCCCCATGCGCAGGTGGGCGGTGGCGGTGCGGGTGAGGAACTGGGCCCGGGTTCGCAACTCGGTGGGGTTGATCGTTGCCTCGGCGGCCGTGAGGCTTTCGACGGCGCGTGCGTGGTTGCCCAGGTCCAGGTGACAGCTTCCCGCCTGTCCTCGGATTTCGCCTTCGCTGATCCAGTAGAGCCAGTGGGGATCGTTCTCGGAGCGACCACCGGCACACAGCTCCGCGGCTTGGCCCAGTGCGCGGCGGGCTGCTTGCTCTTCTCCGAGTTTCGCATGTCCGCGTGCTTGACGGGTCAGGAGCATGGCATGCAGGGCGGGGGTGTCCGACATCCTTGTCTTCTCGCGGGCCGCGCGGGCGGCTGAGACGGCGTCTCGGGGATTGCCGGTGGAGTAGCCGTGGATGGCCAGGTATGAGAGAGCTGCCGCTCCCAGGCGGGGATCGCTGGACGCGTGCGCGGCTCGCAGGGCGGCCAGGAGGTAGTGCTGTGCCACCACGTGCTGGCCGGAGTCGAAGTAGAACCAGCCGGTCTGGGCGGCGGTGTCTGCGGCGATGCCGGCCAGCCGACGACCGACCGCCTCGCTGTAGGAGCTGTTTTTTAGTAGAGATATGACCAGCGTCAGGTGGGTTCTGCCGAGTTCGGCGAGACTACCGCTACCGGCGCTGGCATCCATCGTCCGCAAATGATCAATGGTGCCCTGGAGTTGCTGCGCGAGTCCCTCGGTGACCCTGCTGCCCTTCTGCGCCCGCGCCAGCGGCTCGGCTTCGGCCATGCCCCAGTGGTGTACGTAGGCGGTCAGGGCCATCCCGCTGACGGCAAGGAACTTCCGGCGCTCCACAGGCTCACTTCCCACCACTTCGCTCAGGGCAGCCACCATACGGGCCGCTGTCCACGGCAAGGCGGGATCGTCCAGCCCGGTCCGAGCTGGTGAGCTGACCGGCACCGTGCCCGGGGAGCGTCGCGGTATGGGTAACCGGATCAGTTCGTCGGGGACACCGAGACCGACGAGGAAGCTGATGACCTTGTCGATGTTGGTGAGCCGGCGGGTGCCTGCCTCAAGCATCGACAGGTACGCCTGGCTGAGCCCGGTCAGGGCTGCCATGTCCGCTTGCCGAAGGGAGGAGCGCTGGCGGATCAGGCGGCTTGCCAGCGCGAAGTCCCAGGCCCCCAGGGCACTCCGCACGTCTGGCGCCCGCCACACCCGGTCGGGGACGGTGGGAGGCGGGGGAGCGGTGCTGAACGACGTCCTGGTGCAGGCCGAGCATCGGTCGGCGTCGTTGTAGCGGCTGAGTTGACAGCCGCATCGCGCACATCGTCGTTCGCCCGGTACGACCATCCCTACCTCCCGCCGGCCTGGCGACGAACAGGCTGGCCCGGCCCCGAACGGCTGGATATCACGCCAGTGATATCACGGTCCGGATGTGCGAGAAGCCCAATTGCCGGACACGCTGAGTGAGTTCCGCTGTAGAGGCGCCGCCCGAGTGGCGCTTCGTACGGAGGACGGAGTGACTACGGGCACCACCACAACCTTCCAGCGATACAGAGGAGTTGGCATGACTCGAGTCATCGAAGCGCCGCGAAGCACTCAGGTGGTCCAGCGGACGACGGGGGCGTCGGACGGCTTCGACCTGGACGTCTCCCTGGTGGAGGTCGCCGACCCGGCGGGCCTGGTCAACCTGACCGACGACGGGTGCGGCAGCACCTGCGGCGCCTGCGTCACCAACGTGGCGTGACCTGACGGCCCGTATCTCGACGGGCCGGTGCCGTCACCCCTTCGGTGTGGCGGCACCGGTCGCCGATTCCTTCGCCTTACGGAGGTAGTGGTGGCTGCTCCGCTCCCAGCGTTCCGAACCGGCAGGACTGCCCTGGTCCGAGCCGTGGCCCGGCCGGCACGGTCGTGGCCTGCCTTCCCCGACCTCGACGACCGCTCTCCGGACGGGGCGGCCGCCTGCGCCGCGTGGTTGCGCGCGGTCTGGTCGGACGAAGACGTTGCTGAGGCACTGGAACACGCGAGCCCGGTTCTGGGCGCGCGGGTGCGTGTGGTGTGCACGTCCGAGAAACCGAGTTGGCGGGACGTGCGGCGTGCTGCACTGTCCGTGGCCCGCTATCTGCTGCGCGCCGAGCACCGGGCGACGCCCTTCGGCCTGTTCGCCGGTGTGACCACCGCCGGGTTCGGCGAGCGGGCGAGCGTTGGCTGGGGCGGGGAGCACGTGGCCGTCGTCCGTGCGGGAGCGGAGTGGCTTGCCGCCGTCGTCGGCCGGCTGGAGGTGTGCCTTGACCTCCTCGAACGGCTGCCCGTAGTCGTCAACAACACAGTGACGAGCCGCGGTGACCGGCTCGTCGTGCCGTTCCAACCCCACATCCAGGACGAGCGGACGCGCGCGGTCGAGGCGTCCCTGGCCCTGACCGAACCCGTGCGCGCAGTCCTCGCCGCCTCCCGGGCTCCGATCCGGTTCGGCGCGCTCGCGGACAACCTCCGGGCGGAGTTCCCCGCGGCCGGGGCGGAGAAGGTGCGCCAGCTGCTGGTCGAGCTGACCCGGCGGCGGGTGCTGATCACGAGCCTGCACGCGCCGAGCACCGAGACCGACGCCCTCAGGTATCTGCTCGGGCAGCTCGACGCGGTTGACGCCGGGGCCCTCGCCGAGGTCGCGGAGATGGTGCGCGAGCTGCGGGCGGTGCACACCGGTCTGGGGGAGTGCGCCACGCGCGGCGGCCGAGACCGGGTCGCCGCACGGATGCGGACTCTCGTGCCGGGGCTGCGTCGCCACCCTCTCGCGCTCGACCTGCGCCTGGACGCCCGCCTCGTCCTGCCCGAGGCGGTCGCCCGCGAGGTCGAGCGCGCCGCCCTGGTTCTGGCCCGTGTCTGCGCCCGCCCGTACGGCACCCCGGCGTGGGGCGCCTACCACCAGCGGTTCTACGAGCGGTACGGCATCGGCACCATGGTGCCGCTCCCAGAGGTCGTGGCCGACAGCGGCACCGGATATCCCGACGGTTACCCGGGTGCGCCGGCTGGTGCGCGGCGGCCTCGCGTCTCCGCCCGGGACGACGTGCTCGTGCGGCTGGCGCAGGCCGCCGCTCTCGACGGCCGCGACGAGGTGGGCCTCACCGACGAGCTGATCGCCGCCCTGGACGTGGGGCCCGACGAGCCCCGGGTGCCGCCGCACCTCGAAGTCGGGGTGCGGGTGCACGCGGTCGGTCTGGAGGAACTGCGTCGCGGCCGGTTCCGGCTGGAGGTCGTTAGCGTGTCCCGGGGTGCCGGCGTCGCCACGGGCCGCTTCCTGAGCGTGCTCGCCCTCGATGAGCGCGGAGCCCTGGCCTCGGAGCTGGCGGACCTGCCAGCCGCGGACAGCGACACCGTGCCAGTGCAGCTCTCCTTCCCGCCGCTCCTGCCCGAGACTGCCCACGTCGCCCGCACCCCGCAGATCCTGCCCACGGTGCTCAGCCTCCAGGAGCACCACGCCCCAGGGAACGGTGTCCTCACCCCCGCTGACGTGGCGGTGGGGTGCGACGGCCGCCGCATGTACCTGGCCGTCCCGGAGGGAGGGCACCGGGTGGAGGCCATCGCGACGCACGCGTTGAACCTCAGGACACACACTCCGCCGTTGGCGCGGTTCCTCACCGAGCTGTCCCGCGCCCAGTGCGCACAGGTCACCGTCTTCGACTGGGGCGCCGCGGCGGCCATGCCGTTCCTGCCGCGCCTGAGCTACGGGCGTACGGTTCTCGCCCCAGCACGGTGGCGGCTGGAGGCGACCGAGCTGCCGCCCCCCACCTGCCCCCGGGCCGAGTGGGACTCCGCCCTCACCGACTGGCGGTCCCGGCGGCGGCTGCCACGGCGAGTCTGCCTCGCGGAGGATGACCGGCGCCTCTTCCTCGACCTCGACCAGGCCGGCCACCGGACGCTCCTGCGCCAGCACCTCGACCGCACGGGCACGGCCGTCCTCGTGGAGGCCCCGGAGCCCGAGGCGTATGGCTGGTGCGACGGCCGCCCGCACGAGGTGCTCGTCCCTCTGAAGGCGGTTCGGCCAGCGGCGTGGCCGCCTCTGCCCGCCCCCACCCGGGCCCGCGCCCTGTCCACGACCCAGACACAGAGCCCCGCCACTTCCACGGTGCTCCTGGCCGCCATCTACGGCGACCCGCGTCGCCAGGACGCGGTGCTCGCACAGCACTTGCCTGGTCTCCTCCAGCAGCTCGCTGATCCGCCGTGGTGGTTCGTCCGCTTCCGGGACCCCGCCCAGCACCTCCGTCTGCGCATCGCTCTGCCAAGACCGGATGCCTTCGCCGAAACGGCCCGCACGGTGAGCGCATGGGCCGACACGTTGCGCGAACTCGGCCTGCTGGCCGATCTGCGCTACCCCACCTCCTACCGCGAGATGGGCCGCTGGGGCTCCGGCGCTGCATGGGAGGCGGCCGAGGAGGTGTTCCGGGCGGACTCGCGCGCCGTCCTCGCCCAACTCGCGCAGCACCAACGCCCGAACCAGCGGGCGTTGGTGGCCGCTCACACCGTCGCCATCACCTCCGCGTTCCTCGGCAGCAGAGAAGCAGCGATGCGGTGGCTGACCGAGCACACCCCGCCCACCGCCCCCGAACCCGTTCCGCGCTCGCAGTTCGCCGAGGCCGTACGGCTCGCCGACCCGTCCAACGACTGGGCCGCGTTGCGTGAAGTGCCGGGTGGGCACGCCATCGTGTCGGGATGGGCCGACCGGGACACCGCGCTCGCTGCCTATCGGCTGCACCTGCCGGGCCCGGACACTCAGGGCATCGCCATCGACGACGTCCTCACCTCCCTGCTCCACGTGCACTTCGTGCGGCACGTCGCCGTGAACTTCCCGGAGGAAGAGGTGTGCCTGTACCTGGCGCGGGCCGCCGCCCTCGCCTGGATCGCCCGCACCAACGGGAGAAGGTCGTGAGCCGACACCCCGCGCTCGACTTGGCCGCCGCCGTCGCCGCCCAACTGGCCGACCCCGACACGGCGCATTACGGGACCCAGGCCGCGTCCTCGGATCGGCAGCACCTCGCCTACGGACCTCCGGGAATCGCGCTCCTGCACATCGAGCTGGCCGCGAACGGCATCGGCCCGTGGCACCGCGCCCACGACTGGCTCGCCGCCACCGCACGGCAGCCGATCACCAGCGGCTCCGACAGCCACCCCTTCTACGGGGCGCCCGCTTTCGCCCACGCCCTGGCTTGCGCCGCCGCCCACCTCCCCGGCTCCTATCAGCGTGCCCTGAACATAACGGACCATCAGGTCGCTGCCGACGCTAGGCGACGTCTCGACGCCGCACACCGTCGCATCGACACCGGGTATCTGCCACGGCTCGCCGAGTTCGACGCAATCAGGGGCCTCACCGGATACGGCGCCTACCTCCTGCGCCGTGACTCCGGAAGCCCCATCGTGCGCGCCGTCCTCGACTACTGCGTTCGCCTCACCGAGCCCATCACCCACCATGGCGAGACCCTGCCGGGTTGGTGGACCGAAACGGGACCCTCGGGCCGCCCGGACGGCCGGTTTCCCGGCGGCCACGCCAACATGGGCATCGCGCACGGCATCGGCGGCGTGCTCGCCCTCCTCGCTCTCGCCGCCCGGAAAGGCGTCCTCGTCGACCGGCACCACGCAGCGCTGCGCACCATCCTGGCCTGGACGGACAACTGGCGCGAGGAGACCAGTAGCGGACCGGCCTGGCCGTACTGGCTTACCCGAGGCGAGCTGCGCAACGGACGGCTCGTCCCCTCCGCGCCCCGACGGCCGTCTTGGTGCTATGGCACCGCCGGCCTCGCCCGCGCCCATCAACTTGCCGCAATCGCCCTCGGCGACACCGCCCGCCAAATCGACGCGGAGAACGCGCTCGTGGCCGCCCTCACCGATCCAGGCCAGCTCAGGGCCACCACGGACAACGGCCTGTGCCACGGCTTCGCCGGCCTCGCCCACCTCGCCACCCGCACAGCCGACGACGCCCACCCCGCAACCGCGGACCGGCTCCGCGCCACCATTCCGGCACTCATGGCCGCGGTGCATCCGCCCGGCGCCGATCCTACGCACACCGCCGCAGCACTCGTTCGAGACGAGGCACAGGGCCCAGGTCTGCTCGACGGAGCCGCCGGAACAGCCCTGGCCCTTCTCGCACCCGCCATCGCCGCACCGCCACTCTCCGCCTGGGACACCTGCCTGCTCATCGCTGAACCATCGACCTAAGGAGTCCCATGCCTCCAGACCGCTGGCAGCAGCACAACATCACCTTCGTCGACCGCGACAGCGCTCGCCGCGCCATCACCGAACGCCTCGGCCCTGCCCTGCTCGCCGCCGAGATGGAAGGGCAGCTCACCGGCTGGTGGTTCATGAACAAGCAGCCCTGGCCGTTGCGCTACCTCGCCGACGATCCCTCACCCCTTGTTGAAGCACTGCTGACCGATCTGGTCGCAGACGGGGTGGCCGTGTCGTGGCTGCCCTGCGTCTATGAGCCCGAGACGGCGGCGTTCGGCGGTCCGGCGGCCATGGACATCGCCCACGAGTTGTTCCACGGCGACGCCCGTCACCTGCTCGCCTATCAGCCTGGCCCGGGGCACCTGGGGCGCCGGGAGACCGCAGTGCTCCTGGCGAGCACGATGATGCGCGCAGCCGGTCTTGACTGGTTCGAACAGGGTGACGTGTGGGCGCAGGTCGCCGGTCTCCGTCCGAGCACCATCCCCGTGCCGCCCGCGCGAGCCGCTGAACTGGCGCCTTCGCTACGCACGTTGATGACGGCCGACGCCCGCGACCTGTGCCGCCCGGACGGCCCGCTCGCCGGCCACGAGGGGTGGGTGGACGCCTTCGAACGGGCGGGCGCCGCGCTCGCCTCTCTCGCCCACGGTGGTGTCCTGACCCGTGGGCTGCGCGCCGTCATCACCCATCACGTGATCTTCCATGCCAACCGCGCCGGTCTCCTCCGGGACGACCAGAGCGCCCTGTCCACCATCGCACGAGAGGTAGTCATGGGAACGAGTGACAGCACCGCGCCGTCCGGCGAGGCCGTGCCCGGGGCCGATAGCGTCAGCGCGGTGAACACCGCCACGAGCACCGCCCCCACAGCGGACGCCGAACAGCTTCGCAACGCCCTGGTCGACCAACTGCGCAAGCAGGGACACGCCCGAACGCTTCGCGTCGAGACGGCGTTGCGCACCGTGCCCCGGCATCTCTTCGTACCGGATGCGACGCTTGAGGACGCCTACGCCAACGCGCCTGTGCACATCAAGTACGACACCGACGGCACATCGATCTCCTGCGCCTCCCAGCCGGGCGTCGTCGCCCTCATGCTCGACCAACTCGACGTCCGCCCTGGTGACCGCATCCTCGAACTCGGCGCCGGCACCGGCTACAACGCCGCTCTCCTCGCCCACCTCGTCGGTGAAGCCGGGCACGTGACCACCCTCGACGTCGACGACGACCTGGTGGAGGGCGCCCGCGCGCACCTCGCCACCGCCGGAATCAGCAACGTCCGGGCGGTGACCCGGGACGGAGCTCTCGGCTATGCCGAAGGAGCGCCGTACGACCGGATCATCGCCACCGTGGGCGCGCACGGTGTGCCGCACGCCTGGCTGCGGCAACTCGCCCCCGGCGGCCGTCTCCTCGTCCCCCAGCGCCTCAAGGGCAGCGTCTCCCGCTCCATCGCCTACGAGCAGCGGGACGGCCGCTGGGTATCCCTCGGCAGCGCGATGAACACCTTCATGCCGCTGCGACGAGGCATCGCCGACGACGACCGCCGCGTCATCCCGCTCAGCGCGGACGGCACGGTCCGGCTCCAGGCTCCGGCCGGCCAGAACATCGATGCCGACGCCCTCGCCGGCGTCCTGGACCAGCCGCGGACCGAGGAATGGACCGGCATGACCGTCCACGGCGAGGAGTCGCCGGAGTGGATGGAACTGTTCGTGTCCTGCTCCCTGCCCTCCGGCCTCATTCGGATGCTGTTCCCCCAGAGCGCCAAGGGCACCCTGCTCGCCGCCGACCCCTACCCCTCGTCGACCGCGGCCGTCGACAAGGGTGCCGTCACCTACCTCGCCCGTCGCCCGTCGGAGAAGAAGACTCCCGAGGGCGGCAGGCTGTGGGAGTTCGGCGTCATCGGCCACGGCCCCGGGAGTGACGAACTGGCGGCGAAGGTCGCCGACGCCATCCGCATCTGGGACCGCGACTACCGCGACCGTGCGGCCACGTTCGAGATCCAGTCCCTCGACGCCCCCGCCGGCGAGCAGCAACTCGGCCTCTTCGTCCTGGACACCCCGTTGAACCGCATCGTCGTCGACTGGCGGTGACACCCGCGCGCTACTTCAGACGGTGCCCGCCAGCCGCACGGCTGGCGGGCACCGTCGCCTCAGCCGTCCTCGCCCACACCCCGGGGGACCCATGGACCCGTACGGAGCCACAGCCCAGCGCTTCCCGCTCGTCGCCCGATTCCGGCCCGCCTGCCTGCCGTTGCCCGCCCGCGTGCGCGCCCTGACGGAACTCGCCGACACGGCGGTGCGGAAGAGCGACCTGGCCCTCGCCTCCGCCGTCCACAACCAGGCCGCGCTCCTCGCCTCCGATCTCGGCCTACCCGACCTCGCGCGGGAGCTGTGCCAGCAGCAGGCCGCCGCCTACCTCCACGCCTGCCCCCTGCCCGCCGCGAGCGCGATCCGGGCGCTGGAACCGGTCGTCAACCTGGCCCGCCTCCAGATCCGCGCCGGCCGCCCGGACCAGGCACGTCAGCGACTGCACGACCTGTACAGGGCCGTTGCGGCGGGCGTAGCCGTCCGATTCGCGGGCGTGGTCGTACCGGCGGATCTCGTCGCCACCGCCGAAGACCGCCACGAAGTCCGCGCCTGGCTGTGGCGCGTGCTCCTCGCCGACGGCACCCGCGCCCTCACCACCGAGGGACGCTGGGCCGAAGCCCTGGCTCACATCGAAGCGCACCGCGGGGTAGGCAAGCGAATGCTGGACGGCCGCCAAGTCGCCGTACTCGCCGCCCTCGTCAGAGGAGACACCGCCCGGGCTGCCGTCCTCCTCGCCGACACCATGCCCGGCGAGCCGTGGGAACAGGCCGTCACGGGCTGCCTGACCGTGCTGTGCCGCCGAGCCGCCGGACAGCCGGTCGACAGCCACCTGGGGGACCTCACGGCCATCTATCTCAACCGGCAGACCGAGCCCGGGATGACCGTCTTCGACATCCGCCTCGGCCTCGCCATCCTCGACGCCGCGGACGCCGCGCAGCACTCCGGCACACGGCATCTCATCGACTCCCTGCACCACCGGACTGTCAGCGCCACAGACGGCTACGCCGCCCGGGAATGCCTCGCCCACCCATGCTTCCGGACGCTCGCCACCGAACAGCAGGCGTCAGATTGCGCCGCCCTTCTCGAACGTTGCGCTCTCGACACCGTAGTCATCCCAGCCCATCTGCAAGAGGAACTGACCACTGCGCTCAGGATGAGCGGCACCGTCATCCGCGCCAGCTTCGCGCCAAATTTGATATGAGGAGTCGAAATGAATCGAAATCGGTACAGGCTTCCCGAAGGGAACGGGAACCACTGCAAGTGAGCCTCGACATCGAGGAGTTCCACCAGCGGCTCACCGAGTCGCTGGCGGACGGCGGGCACTTCCAGCAGGACTGGCAGCGGGCCGCGTTCGAGCGCGTGCCGCGCCATCGGTACGCGCCGGAGGTGGTGTGGGAGTGGGGCGGGGAACGCTGGCGGCCGGTGGTGCGGGAGAAGACGCCGCGGCGGTGGGCGGAGTTGGTGTACGCGGACGCGCCCGTCGTGACGCGGATCGACGAGGCGCGGCAGGAGCCGACGAGTTCGATCAGCGCGCCGGCCGCCGTGCTGAACATGGTGACCTCGCTCGATCCACAGCCTGGGGACAGGGTGTTGGAGGTCGGGACCGGCAGCGGGTACAACACCGCGCTGCTCTGTGAGCGGGTGGGGGAGCGGGGTGTCACGAGCGTGGAGGTCGACATCGGGTTGACGCACCGCGCCGGGCTCGCGCTGCGGAGGGCGGGATACCGGCCGCATCTCGTGTGGGGTGACGGGAAGGTGGGGTGGCGGGCCGGGGCCCGTATGACCGGCTGTTGTCGACGGCCGCCGTGCGGCGCGTGCCGGCGGCGTGGCTGACGCAGGTACGGGCCGGTGGGGAGATCGTCACCCCCTGGTTTCCCAACGCGCGCGGCACCGGGCTGATCTGGCTGCGGGTCCGGGAGGACGGCACGGCCCGGGGCTGGTTCCACGGCGCGGAGGCGCTCATGCCGGTGCGGGGGCAGCGCGTCGCGCCGTTCGAGTTCGAGGAGGGCGGGGAGCGGGTGAGGGACGGGCCGTTGCCTGAGCTCGACGGGCTGGGCGTGCATGGTCGGTTCGCGCTCGGGGTCTGCCTGCCCGGGTGGTGTGCTGGCCCCAGGAGGACGGATGGTTCCTGGCCACCGAGGACGGCGGGTCGTGGGCACGCTCGGCGGGCGGCGTCTCGTGGCGGCACGGGCCGCGCGATCTGGTGCGGGAGGCGGCCGACGCCGTCGAGTGGGGGCGGGAGAACGGCAGCCCGCCGCTGTTCGGCTTCGGGGTGACCGTCACCAGGGACCGGCAGGAGGTCTGGCTGGGTCAGCCCGGCACGTCCATCCGTTGCGTGCCCACCACCGACAGCAGGCGGAGCGCCTCGGCCGAGGGGGAGCCGGGGGTGGCGGTGTAGATCACCATGCGCTGGTCGCGGTCCGCGATGTCGAGGACGTCGCAGTTGACGGCGATCGGGCCGATGAGCGGGTGGTGGAAGGTCTTGCACAGGACGGGCTGGGCGCACACGTCGTGGGACGCCCACAGGCGGGCGAACTCCTCGCTGCCGGTGAGGAGTTCACGGATCAGGTCGGCGACCTCGGGGGAGTCGGGGTAGCGGGCGGCGGTGGCGCGGAGCTGGTGGGCGGCGCTGCGGGCGAACTCGGCGGGTTCCGCCAGGCCGTAGGGCGGCGCGGCGTCCGGCAGGAAGGTGCGGCGCAGCAGGTTGCGGTCGCGGCGGGGGAGGGCGGAGAAGTCCTCCATCAGGGCGGCCGCGAGGCCGTTCCAGGCGATGATCTCGAACGTCGCGGACAGCACGATCGCGGCGGCCTGCGGCAGCCGGTCGAGCAGGTCGAGGATGCTCTGCCGCACCTCGCGCGGCGGCCCCGGCGGGGGACCCGGTGGGGCGCCGGCCAGGTGGTGGAGATGGACGCGCTCCACGTCGGAGAGGCGGAGGGCACGGGCGAGGCCGGCCAGCACCTCGCGGGAGGGGCGTGGGGCGCGGGCCTGTTCGAGGCGGGTGTAGTACTCGGTGGAGATGAACGCCAGCTGCGCCACCTCCTCGCGCCGCAGCCCGGGCGTGCGGCGCCGGGTGCCGGCGGGCAGCCCGACGTCCGCTGGGTCGATCCGTTCCCGCCGGCTGCGCAGGAAGCCGGCCAGCTCGCGTCTGTCCACGGCATCCAGTGTGCGGCGGTCGCGCGGGGCGCAGCCAGGTACCGCCGGTGCCTGGATGAGCCGGCGGGCCGGGCGCAGGGTCGTGGCCATGGAGAACATGACGGAACACAGCGGACTGCTGGACGGCAAGGTGGCCTTCGTGACCGGCGCCGGGCGCGGCATCGGCGCGGCCGCGGCGCGGCTCTTCGCCCGGGAGGGCGCGCGGGTGGTGCTCGCGGCCCGCACGAAGGCGCAGCTGAAAGCGGTGACCGAGGAGATCAGGGCGGCGGGCGGCACCGCCGACCACGTGGTGTGCGACCTGGCGGAACCGGCCGGCGTCCGGGCCGCCGTCGACCGGGTCGTGGAGTTGCACGGCCGGCTCGACGTCGCCTTCAACAACGCCGCGGCCGGGGTGCCGCCCGGGCCGCTCGACCAGGCGCGGGAGGCCGACTTCGACCACGTCTACGCCGTCAACCTCAGGGGCACCTGGGCGGCGATGGCGGCGGAGGTCGCCGCCATCAGGGCCACGGCCGGCAGTGGCGCCATCGTCAACAACTCGAGCGCCGGCAGCCTCATGGCCAACCCGGAGCTGTCCGCCTACGGGGCCACCAAGCGCGCCGTCAACAGCCTCACCGAGTCGGCGGCCGTCACCTACGGCCGGGAGGGAATCCGCGTCAACGCCATCGCGCCCGGCACGACGCTGACCGAGATGCTGCGGGACTGGGAGACGGAGTCGCCGGGGGTCGTCGACCAGCTCAACCAGCGCACCCCGCTGGGCCGCACCGCGGAGCCCGAGGAGGTCGCGCAGGCCGCCGCCTGGCTGCTGAGCGACCGTGCCTCCTACGTGACCGGCGTGGTCCTCCCGGTGGACGGCGGCATCACCCTCTGACCGACCCGGGCGGCGATCAGCCGGGCGCACTCCATGGCCTCGGTGTGGGTGGTGTCCACCTCCAGGTCGTAGGCCACGCCGCGGTGCACCAGATCCGCCTGGGACCTGGCCATGCCGCCGACCCGGTCGCCCCTGGCGGCCTCGCGGGCCTCGGCGACCGCGGGGTCGCAGCGGACCGCGACCCACAGCACGTCGAGCCCGCCGAGCGCGGCCTCCCAGCGGCGCTGGGAGGCCGCGCCGCCGAGGAAGACCTCGTCGACGACGACCCGCCCGCCGGCCCTGGCCATCGCCGCCACCCCGGCGATCCACGCCGCCTCGACGGCCCGGAACCCCGCGCCCACGCTGACGCCGCCGTCGGGCGCCAGCTCGATCCCGGCGTCCGAGGCCCGCATCGACGCGGGCATCGCCTCGATCAGCGTGTCCACGCCCAGCGTCAGCCACGGCTCGGGCAGCACCACCTGGAGGCACCGCGCGATGCGGGACTTGCCTGAGCTGGAGCCGCCGTTCAGCACGATCACGTCCGTCGCCATGCGGCCAAGGCTACGGGCCGGGAACGCGATGTCGCTTCGCCGCCAGCCGCCGCGGCCCGACGACGGCAGGCTCGACGGCATGAACGAAGGAAACAACCGACTCGACGGACGGGTCGCCCTGGTCACCGGCGGCGGCCGCGGCATCGGCGCCGCCGTGGCGCTGCGCCTGGCGGCGGAGGGCGCGGACGTCGCCCTGACCTATGTGAACGACGCGGAGCGCGCCGCCGAGGTGGTGGCGGGGATCAAGGCGGCCGGGCGCCGCGGGCTCGCGATCCAGGCCGACAGCGGCGACCCGGAGGCCGTCACCGGGGCCGTGGACGAGGCCGCCGCGACCTTCGGCCGTCTTGACATCCTGGTCAACAACGCCGCCGTCTTCCACTTCGGGAAGCTGGACGAGCTGGGGCTCGCCGAGGTCGACCAGACCCTGGAGGTCAACGTGCGGGCCCCGTTCCTGGCGACCCGGGCCGCCGTGCGGCACATGGAGCGGGGCGGCCGCGTCATCACCATCGGCAGCAACGTCGCCGCGCGGACGCCGTTCCCCGGCCTCGGGCTCTACGCGACGAGCAAGGCGGCGCTGGTCGGGATGACCAGGGGACTGGCCCACGAGCTCGGCTCCCGTGGCATCACCGTCAACATCGTGCACCCGGGCCCCACGGACACCGAGGCCAACCCGGCCGACGGGCCCAACGCCGAGTTCTTCGCCGGCTTCACGGCGGCGGGGCGCTTCGGGCAGCCGGCGGAGGTCGCGGCGACCGTGGCGCACGTGGCGAGCCCGGAGGCGGGGTTCGTCACCGGCGCCGAGTTCAGCGTGGACGGCGGGTTCACGGCCTGAGACCACCGGCCGCTACCATGGGACGCGTGAAGCGCGCTGGATTCGCCACGACGACGCCGGAGAGAGTCCCGGCGCGCTGACCGATGATCTGATCGAAGCCCCGGGGCGGATGCCCCGGGGCTTCGCCGTGTGGTCACCCGCCTCGCCGTCCACCGAGGAGCAGACCCATGGACCACCGCAGGCTCGGCCGCGAGCTCGACCTGTTCGACACCGACCCCCTGATCGGCGCCGGGCTGCCGTACTGGCTGCCGGACGGCGCCGCCGTGCGGCACACCCTGGAGGAGTACGTCAGGGAGGAGGAGCGGCGGACCGGCTACCGGCACGTCCACTCGCCGGTGCTCGGCAAGCGCGAGCTGTACGAGATCTCCGGCCACTGGGCGCACTTCAGCGAGGACATGTTCCCGCCGATGGAGCTCGGCGGCGAGCAGCTGGTGCTGCGGCCCAGCCTCTGTCCGCACCACGCGCTGATCTACCGCTCGCGTGGCCACAGCTACCGCGACCTCCCGCTGCGCATGGCCGAGTTGGGCGGCATGTACCGCGCGGAGCTGTCGGGCGTGCTGGGCGGCCTCACCCGGGTGCGGGCGATCTCGCTCAACGACGCGCACGTCTTCTGCACCCTCGACCAGGTGGTCGACGAGGCCGGGGCGGCGCTCGCCATGATCCGCCGGGCCTACGCGGCGATGGGAATCGAGGCGGCCCGCTTCCGGCTCTCGCTGGCCGGGGCGGGCGGCAAGTACGTGGCCGACCCGGAGAAGTGGCGGCGGGCGGAGGTCCTGCTGCGCGAGGTGCTGGAGCGGGAGGGCGTGGCGTACCAGGCGGTCGAGGGCGAGGCCGCGTTCTACGGGCCGAAGATCGACGTGCAGGTGGTGGACGGGGCGGGCCGCGAGGCGACCCTGTCGACCGTGCAGGTCGACTTCCACCAGCCCGAGCGGTTCGACCTGGGCTACGTCGGCGCGGACGGCGCCCGGCACCGGCCGGTGATGGTGCACCGCAGCATCGTGGGGAGCGTGGAGCGGGCCGTCGCGCAGCTTGTCGAGGTGCACGGCGGCGCGTTCCCGGCCTGGCTCGCGCCTCTCCAACTGGTGGCGCTGCCGGTCTCGGACGGTGAGCTGCCGGCCGCCGAGCGGCTGGTCGGGCGGGCCGTGGAGCTCGGCCTGCGGGCGGAGGTGCGCGGCCCCGGGCGGGGCGGCCTCGGCGCGCGGATCAGGAGCGCGCGGCTCGTCCCCTACCAGGCGGTGATCGGCCCGGCGGAGTCCGCCGCCGGCACCGTCGCCCTCCGCCTCCGCGACGGCCGCCGCCTCCCGGCCGGCCCGGCGGCCGAGGCGCTGCGCGCGATCACCGACCTGGTCGCGGCGCACACCACCGAGTTGTGGCGGGGGTAGCGGTCCGGGGGTTCCTTCACCCGATGGGGCGCAACAGGACGAAAGGCCGACGGCGGGGGGACGCCCGTGCCTAGCCTGACGCGGTGGACCAGCGGTACGAAATCGAGATCGAGCCGGAGGTACGAGCATGGCTGGATGCCCTGCCCCGCGAGCACTACCGCGCTGTCGAGCGTCACGCGGATCGTCTCGCTGACTCTCCGACGACACTGGGAGAGCCGTACTCCCGACATCTGGACGGGCCCGTGCGGGAACTGCGCTTCTACCTCGGCGCTGAGGCGTTCCGCGTCACCTACTGGCTGGCTCCGCGGCGTCGTATCGTGTTGTTGACCGTCTTCAGAAAGACGCGGATGCGTGAGGACCGGCAGGTGCAGCGGGCGTTGTGGGCCCAGAAGGAGTGCGAGTCGCTGCATCCGCCGGCGTTCTCCGCGTATCACCGGACATTCGAGGAGCTGCCATGAGCGCGGGCTATCACACGTCGTGGTCCGTACCCGAGGAGCATCGCCTTGACCCCGCGTATGTGGAGGCCGGCGCGGCCATCGCGCTCGGGCAGGCCGTCTATGACCGGCGTTCCGCGCTCGGCATCGACGAACTCGCGCTCGCCGAGCGTGCTGGTCTTTCGTTGGAGGAGGTGCGCCGGCTGGAGGGCGGCGGCACACCGCCTACCCTGCCGCTGTTGCGCACCCTGAGCAGGGCCCTGGACGCGACGCTCGACGTGTCGATCGACACGGAGGAGACGCGCGTCGCCTTCGTCCCTCGGGCCGCCTGAGCGTGACCCCTCGGGAACGGTGTGACACGGCGCCGTGTTGCCTCCACGTTGCGTTCACACCGATCTGATAACAGGAATTCCCCAGGTCTTTTCCCCGCATCTACGCGCGTTACGATCGGCGGGCAACGGCGCCGGTAAGAGGCGCTTTCAACTGAAGGGACCGTCCTCTTGCGCCGCGTATCGCGTCTGGCAGCAACTGTCGCCCTCACCACGGCTCTCGCGCTCACTGCGGCCGCCTGTGGCGAGAGCTCAACGGAGTCCAACAACAACGGGGAGAACGGCGAGGGCGGCGCGCAGGGCGCCGCGATCGCCTTCGATGTCGGTGGCCGCGACGACCACTCGTTCAACGAGTCCGCGGCCCGCGGTGGCGACCAGGCCGCCGAGGAGTTCGGCATCGAGATCGAGACCAGGACCGCCCAGAACGAGGAGACCGACGCGGACCGC
This sequence comes from Streptomyces millisiae, assembly GCF_031845425.1. Taxonomy (NCBI): domain Bacteria; kingdom Bacillati; phylum Actinomycetota; class Actinomycetes; order Kitasatosporales; family Streptomycetaceae; genus Streptomyces; species Streptomyces millisiae. The sequence continues at coordinate 81,536 of NZ_JAVREM010000013.1, read as the reverse complement.
GTCCAGCGTCTCGAGTCCCTCGCGCAGGCCGGCTACAACCCGGTCATCGGCGTCGGCTACCTCTACGGCAACGCCATCGCCACGGTCGCCGAGGACTTCCCGGACACCACCTTCGGCGTGGTGGACGCGGTGGCCGAGGGCGACAACGTCTACAGCATGGTCTTCGCCGAGCACGAGGCGTCCTACCTGGCCGGCGTGGCCGCGGCGCTGACGTCGGAGAGCGGGCAGGTCGGCTTCATCGGCGGCGTGCAGAACCCGCTGATCCAGAAGTTCGAGGCCGGCTTCGTGCAGGGCGTCACCGACACCAACCCGGACGTCGAGGTGTCGGTCGAGTACCTGTACACCAACGACGACCGTGGCTTCAACGACGTGGCCCGCGCCAAGGAGAAGGCCAACGGCATGCTCGGCCGCGGCATCGACGTGATCTACACGGCGGCCGGCCAGTCGGGCGCCGGCTCGATCGAGGAGGTCGCGAGCGTCGAGGGCGCCTGGGCCATCGGCGTCGACTCCGACCAGTACCAGCAGCCGGGTCTCGCCGAGTACCAGGACTCGATCCTGACCTCGGCGGTCAAGGGCGTCGACGTGGCCGTCTACGACCTGATCCAGAGCGTGCAGAACGGTGAGCCGCTGAGCGGCACCCACGAGTACAACCTGGCCGAGAACGGCGTCTCGCTGGCCACGTCCGGCGGCTTCATCGACGGCATCGCCGAGGAGATCCAGGCGGCGACGGACGGCATCGTCTCCGGCGAGATCGAGGTCGCGCAGACCCCGTAAGGGCCGACCGGGCGGGGGCCTTCCCCGCCCACCCGCGAGCCCGGCCCTCCGGCCCCGCGGGCCGGTGGAAACCGCGGCCGCCCGGCCGGGCGGTCTCCGGCTCGGCGGCCAACCGGCCCTGCGGGCCGGTGGTTCGGCTCAGGCGTCCGGTGGAACCCGAGCCGGTGGGCCGTCGGCCTGACGGCCTTCGGCGGCCGGTCCGCAAGGGCCGGTAGCCGGTAGCCGGGACCGGGGCCGGCCCCGCGCTCCTCGGAGCGTCGGGCCTGGTTCGCCCGGCCCGAGGGGTACGTCGCCGAAAGGTGTCGCCCTCCGTGGGCCGGGCCGCCCCGGCCCCGGTGTGCCCTGCCAGGGCTGCGCCTGACGGCGTGGCCGCCGCAGGCGTAAGGTTCCGTCGGCCGTGGTACGAGGCGGCCGGGCCGCCAGGCCCGGGCGTGCCGAAGCCCCGCAGGGTCCCGGCAGGGCCCGCGTTCGAGAAGTCGAGGTCCCTTCGGGGCCCTCGCCCCGCCAGGGGCGCCGGTCCCTTCGGGGCCCTCGCCCCGCCAGGGGCGGTCGTCGTTCAAGGAGTGTGCGCCATCACAGCCTCCACCGTTCCGTCCCAGCGCGGTTCGGCCGTTCCGGCCGTCGCGCTGCGCGGCATCACCAAACGGTTTCCCGGTGTCGTCGCCAACCACGACATCAACATCACCGTGCAACGCGGCACCGTGCACGCCCTGGTCGGTGAGAACGGCGCCGGCAAGTCGACGCTGATGAAGATCCTCTACGGCATGCAGAAGCCGGACGAGGGCACCATCGAGATCGACGGCGAGCGCGTCTCCTTCAACACCCCGGCCGACGCCATCGCCCGCGGCATCGGCATGGTCCACCAGCACTTCATGCTCGCGGACAACCTCACCGTGCTGGAGAACGTCGTCCTCGGCGCCGAGAAGGCGTACGGCATCGGCGCTCGCGCCCGGGCGCGGATCCTGGAGCTGTCCGAGTCGTACGGCCTCGGCGTGCGCCCCGACGTCCTGGTGGAGGAGATCGGCGTCGCCGACCGCCAGCGCGTGGAGATCCTGAAGGTGCTCTACCGCGGGGCCCGCACGCTGATCCTCGACGAGCCGACGGCCGTCCTCGTCCCCCAGGAGGTGGACGCGCTCTTCGGCAACCTGCGGGAGCTCACCGCCGAGGGGCTGACGGTGCTGTTCATCTCGCACAAGCTGGGCGAGGTGCTGTCCGTCGCCGACGACATCACGGTGATCAGGCGCGGCACGACCGTCGCCTCCGTGGTGCCGGCCGAGACCAACCCGAAGCAGCTGGCCGAGCTGATGGTCGGCAGCGAGCTGCCGACCCCGGAGACCCGTGAGTCGACCGTCACCGACCAGCCGGTGCTGACGGTGGCGGGGCTGCGGCTCGCCGGCACCGACTCGGACGGCCAGCCGCGTGACCTGCTGGCCGACGTCGGCTTCACCATCCACAAGGGCGAGGTCCTCGGCATCGCCGGCGTTGAGGGCAACGGCCAGGCCGAGCTGGTCGAGGCCGTCATGGGCATCCGCCCGCCGGACGCCGGCACCGTCACGCTGGACGGGGAGGACATCACGCGCCGCTCGACCAGGGCCAGGCGCGAGTCGGGTGTCGGCTACATCCCGGAGGACCGGCACCGGCACGGGCTGCTGCTCGACGCGCCGCTGTGGGAGAACCGGATGCTGGGCCACGTCACCGAGCCGCCCAACGGCCGGCCGCCGTTCCTCACCATCCGCGCCGCCCGCGAGGACACCCGGCGGATCGTCCAGGAGTACGACGTCCGCACCCCCGGCATCGAGGTCACCGCCGGCTCGCTCTCCGGCGGCAACCAGCAGAAGCTGATCTTCGGCCGCGAGATGAGCCACCGGCCCAAGGTGCTGATCGCGGCCCACCCCACCCGCGGCGTGGACGTCGGCGCGCAGGCCCAGATCTGGGACCAGATCAGGCAGGCCAGACGCGAGGGCCTCGCGGTGCTGCTGATCTCCGCCGACCTCGACGAGCTGATCGGTCTCTCCGACAGCCTGCGCGTCATGTACCGCGGCCGCCTGGTCGCGGACGCCGACCCCGCCACCATCACCCCCGAGGAGCTGGGCACCGCCATGACCGGCGCGGCCACCGGGCACCTGGAGTCCCACCACGAACCGGAAGGCGGTGACGAGGCGTGAGGAACGCGCTGCGGATCGACCGCGAGAAGCTGGTCCTCGGCGTCGCCGCCCCGCTGCTGGCGATCGTCACCGCCGTCGCCATCACCTCGGCGGTGATGGGCGTCACCGGACAGAACCCGTTCCGGGCCTACGAGGTGATGATCGACTTCGGCACCAAGAGCGACAGCCAGGTCTGGATCGTCAACCGGGCCATCCCGTACTACCTGTCCGCGGTCGCCGTCGCCATCGGCTTCCGGATGAACCTCTTCAACATCGGCGTGGACGGCCAGTACCGGGTCGCCGCGTTCTTCGCCGCCGTGGTCGGCGGCTCGCTCAGCCTCCCGGGCATCCTGCAGATCCCGGTGATCCTGGCCACCGCGATGGCGGTCGGCGCGATCTGGGCCGGCATCGCCGGCTGGCTCAAGGCCACCAGGGGCGTCAGCGAGGTCATCACCACCATCATGCTGAACTTCCTCGGCGGCTCGCTCATCGGCTACTTCCTGCAGCAGGGCCGGCTCGCCGAGCTGGAGGGGAACATCGTCCACACCCCGGACATCCCCGAGTCCGGCATGTTCTTCGAGTTCGCGACCCGGGTGCAGCCGATCCACGGCACGGTGGTGATCGCCGTGGTGATCGGCGTCGCCTACTGGTTCGTCCTCAACCGCACCCGCTTCGGCTTCGACCTGCGGGCCGTCGGCCGGTCGGAGCCGGCCGCCGAGGCCAGCGGCGTCAGCGTCAAGCGCACCGTGGTCACCGCGATGCTGCTCTCCGGCGCCGTGGCCGGCCTGGTCGGCATGCCGACACTGCTCAACGAGAGCGGCAACTACGGCAACGACTTCCCCGCCGGCCTCGGGTTCACCGGCATAGCCATCGCCCTGCTCGGCCGCAACCACCCCGTCGGCATGGCCTTCGCGGCGCTGCTGTGGGGCTTCCTGGAGCGCACCTCGACCCAACTGGAGGCCGAGGACTACGCGCAGGAGATCGTCAGCGTGATGCAGGGGATCATCGTGCTGTCCGTCGTCGTCGCCTACGAGCTGGTGCGCCGGTGGGGGATCAGGCGCCAGCAGCGCTTGGTGGGTGAGGAGTTGGCCGCCCAGGCCAGCGCGTCCGCCCGCAAGAACGACTCGGACCCGGCGGAGGTGTCCCGGTGACCACGACTCTCTCCAACCTGGCGGCGAGAGTGCGCCCCGGCGACGACCAGCGGCGGGCCGGCGGCCGGCGCCGCCTGACCACCTCGGGCGCGCTGCTCGTGGTGGCCGGCGCGCTGCTGCTGCTCTCCGTGGTGCGTGTCGCGACCGGCGAGGACAGCATCACCTCGACCCAGCAGTGGGTCAGCGCGATGACGTTCGCCGTGCCCATCGGCCTCGCCGGGCTCGGCGGCCTGTGGGCGGAGCGCTCCGGCGTCGTCAACATCGGCCTCGAGGGCATGATGATGCTCGGCCTGTTCGCCGCCGGCTGGATCGGCTGGCAGCACGGGCCGTGGGCGGCCGTCGCGGCCGGCATCGTGGGCGGCGTGCTCGGCGGCCTCCTCCACGCGCTGGCCACCGTCACCTTCGGCGTCGACCACATCGTCTCCGGCGTCGCCATCAACATCCTGGCCCTGGGCGTGGTGCAGTTCCTCGCCAAGCTGTGGTTCGGCGCCGAGGGCAGCGCCGCCTCGGCGGCCGGCGGCAACGACAAGCAGTCGCCGCAGATGGAGCGGCTCGAACCGTTCACCGTGCCCGGGGTCTCCGACTGGCTCGGCGACATCGCCGACCGCCACTGGTTCCTGGTCTCGGACACCGCGGGCATCCTGCGGGCCGCCGTCACCAGCGTGTCCTGGCTGACGCTGCTCGCCGTGCTGCTGTTCGTCGCCAGCTACTTCGTGCTGTGGCGCTCGGCGTTCGGCCTGCGGCTGCGGTCCTGCGGCGAGAACCCGGAGGCCACCGAGTCGCTCGGCGTCAACGTCTACTTCTACAAGTACGTGGCGCTCGCCGTCTCGGGCGGACTGGCGGGCCTCGGCGGCGCCTACCTGGCGGTGCTGATCCGGATGTACCAGGACGGTCAGACGGGCGGCCGCGGCTACCTCGGCCTGGCCACCATGATCTTCGGCAACTGGCGGCCCGGCGGGGTCGCGGCCGGCGCCGGCCTCTTCGGTTTCATGGACGCGCTGCAGACCCGCGAGGCGGCGACCGTGCACGCCATGCTGCTGCTCTTCTCGCTCGGCCTGCTGGTGCTCGCCGTCTGGCAGTTCACCCGGGCCAAGCGGGCGGCGGCCGCCACCAGCGTGGTGCTGGCCGGGCTGCTGTGGCTCTGGTACGCCACCAGCGACTCCATCCCGCGCGAGCTGATCACCGCCAGCCCCTACCTGGCGACGCTGCTGGTGCTGGCGCTGTTCTCGCAACGGCTGCGCACGCCGCGCGCGGTGGGCAGGACCTATCGCCGGGGGCAGGCGCGGTGAGTGACGATACCGGGGTGACGAACCCCCACGACGGCGTGGACTGGTCGGCGCTGCGCGCGGCGGCCAGGGACGCCATGTCCCGGGCCTACGCGCCCTACTCGGCCTATCCGGTCGGCGCCGCCGCGCTGGTCGCCGAGGACGGGCGCACCGTCTCCGGCTGCAACGTGGAGAACGCCTCCTACGGGCTCGGCCTGTGCGCCGAGTGCGGCCTGGTGTCCGCGCTGCACGCCACCGGCGGCGGCCGGCTGACCCACTTCACCTGCTGCGACGGCCGGGGCGAGATCATCCTGCCGTGCGGCCGCTGCCGGCAGCTGCTGATGGAGCACGGCGGCCCCGAACTGCTGGTCGACACCCGGGACGGCATCCGGCCGCTGGCCGAACTGCTCCCGGACGCCTGGCAGCTGGAACGCGACTGAGAGAACGTGAACGGTATGGACGCGATCAGCGTGATCCGGGCCAAGCGGGACGGCCTGGCCCTCACCCCCGCGCAGATCGACTGGGTCATCGACGCCTATGTGCGCGGCGAGGTGGCCGACGAGCAGATGTCGGCGCTGGCCATGGCGATCTTCCTGAACGGCATGGACCGGGCCGAGATCGCCCGCTGGACGGCGGCGATGATCGCCTCGGGCGAGCGGATGGACTTCGGCAAGCTGCCGCTGCCCACCACCGACAAGCACTCCACGGGCGGCGTCGGCGACAAGATCACCCTGCCGCTGGCGCCGCTGGTCGCGGCCTGCGGCGCGGCCGTCCCGCAGCTCTCCGGGCGTGGCCTCGGGCACAGCGGCGGCACCCTGGACAAGCTGGAGTCCATCCCCGGCTGGCGGGCCGGTCTCTCGGGCGACGAGATGCTGGACGTGCTGAACGCGGCGGGGGCCGTGATCTGCGCGGCCGGCGCGGGCCTGGCGCCGGCGGACCGCAAGCTGTACGCGCTGCGGGACGTGACCGGCACCGTCGAGTCGATCCCGCTGATCGCCTCGTCGATCATGTCCAAGAAGATCGCCGAGGGCACCGGCGCGCTGGTGCTCGACGTCAAGGTCGGCTCCGGCGCGTTCATGAAGACGTACGAGGACGCCAGGGAGCTGGCCGAGACCATGGTCGGGCTCGGCACCGACCACGGGGTCCGGACGGTGGCGCTGCTCACCGACATGTCGACGCCGCTGGGGCTGACCGCGGGCAACGCGCTGGAGGTGCGGGAGTCCGTCGAGGTGCTGGCGGGCGGCGGCCCGGCGGACGTGGTGGAGCTGACGCTGGCGCTGGCCAGGGAGATGCTGGCGGCGGCAGGCCTGCCGGACGCCGACCCGGCGGCGGCGCTCGCGGACGGCTCGGCGATGGACCGCTGGCGGCGGATGATCGAGGCCCAGGGCGGCGACCCGGACGCGCCGCTGCCGACGGCCCGCGAGACCCACACCGTGACGGCCACCGCCTCCGGGGTGCTGACCACCCTCGACGCCTACGCGGTGGGCGTCGCGGCCTGGCGGCTCGGCGCCGGCCGGGCGCGCAAGGAGGACCCGGTGCAGGCGGCGGCCGGCGTGGAGCTGCACGCCAAGCCGGGGGACCGGGTGACGGCCGGGGCCCCGCTGCTGACCCTGCACACCGACACCCCGGAGCGCTTCGAGCCGGCGCTCGCGGCGCTGGAGGGCGACGCGATCGGGATCGCCCCGGCCGAGGAGCCGGGGGCGGCGGTTCCGGCCCGTTCCTCGATCGTGCTCGGTCGGGTGGGCTGAGCCGGGTGGGCTGAGCCGGTTTCCGCCGGCTCGTTTCTCCGGCTTGGGCAAACATTCATGTGACCCGACGGACTGACTGTCCGCTATGTCGGAATTTTTGCCATGATCGTCTTCGATGGCTAGTACCCTTGAACACGGTCTTGGTGGAACGACACGGCGGGAGGTGACGCTGCGATGCGCAGTGACCCTCCCAGTCATCCCCCGCGCCACGCCGGTCAGCCCAGATAGTCGCCCAGGTTCCGAGGGGCCCTGGGGCGGCTGGCGTGTGCGCGTGCCCCGGATGCCCGTGCTCGCCTTCCGTTTCCTGGGGGTTCCCTCGCCATGACCCACCTGCCCATGCTCCTCGAGGAGCAGGACCTCGCCGGCGCCCTGGAGTGGCTGGAGACCCAGCCGCCCTACGCCATCGCGGACGAGATCGCCCGGATGGACGAGGTGCAGTCCGTGATCACTTTCCGGCTGCTCGACAAGGACCGCGCCCTGGAGGTCTTCGAGGAGCTCGACCCCGTCGACCAGCAGCAGATCCTGGAGGGCCTGCGCGACCAGGCGTTCCGCGACCTGGTCGAGAACCTGGACCCGGACGACCGGGCCCGGATGCTGAAGGAGGCCCCGGCCAAGGTCGCCAAGCGGGTGCTGGCCGGGCTCAGCGCGCACGAGCGGCAGATGACGGCGGCGCTGCTCGGCTACCCCGAGGGCTCGGTCGGCCGCTTCATGACGCCGGAGACCGTCGCGCTCCAGCAGGACCTGGCGGTCGGCGAGGCCCTGGAGGTGGTCCGCCGGCGCGGCGCCCGGGCCGAGACCATCTACACCCTGCCGGTGGTGGACCGGGGGCGCCGCCTCACCGGCATCGTCGAGCTGCGCGAGCTGGTGCTGAGCGAGCCGACGGCCATGGTCTCCGAGCTGGTGGTCACCGAGCCGCCGCGCGCCCAGGCCACCGAGCCGGCCGAGGCCGCGGCCCGGCTGATGCGCGAGACCAACGTCCTCGACCTGCCGGTCGTGGACAGCGAGGACCGCCTCGTCGGCCTGCTGACCAGCGACGACGCGTTCGAGGTCATCGAGGCCGCCGACACCGAGGACGTGGCGCGGCAGGCCGGCGCCGAGCCGCTGGAGCGGCACTACATGTCGGCCAGCGTCTTCCAGCTCTCCCGCACCCGGATGGTGTGGCTGCTGCTGTTGCTGGTCGCGGCCACGCTGACCGTCTCGGTCAACCAGGCGTTCGAGAGCACCCTGGAATCCGTCACCCAACTGGCGCTCTTCGTCCCGCTGTTGATCGGCACCGGCGGCAACACCGGCGCCCAGGCCGCCACCGCCGCCGTCCGCGCGCTCGCGGTCGGCGAGGTGCGCACCTCCGACCTGATCCGCGTCATCTGGCGCGAGTGCCGCACCGGCCTGCTGCTCGGCCTGATGCTGGCCGTGGTCGGCTTCGCCGTCGGCGCGGTCTTCGTCGGCGCCGACCTGGCCGCCGTCGTCGCCATCACCCTGATCGTCATCTGCACCTGGGCCTCCACGGTCGGCGGCACCATGCCGCTGCTCGCCAAGAAGCTCCGCATCGACCCGGCGGTGGTCTCGGCCCCCATGGTGACGACGCTGGTGGACGCGACGGGCCTGGTCATCTACTTCACGACGGCCAAGGTGGTACTGGGGATCTGAGGGGCCACGTCCGGCTCGGCGACTCGTCGGCCCGGACCAACTGCTCACCGCCTGGCGGGGATAGCCCCCCGGCGCGCCGGCGGCCATGGGTCTATGCTGTCGGATCATCATCCGCCAGATGGTGATTGCGGGGGCGAACGACCATGGCGCGACCAGCCGACTGGAGTCCCGTCGACATGGACTCCGACCCGACGCCGGGCGACCCGGAGGAGGTCCGCACGCTGGCGGACGGGTTGCAAACCTTTGCCGACGAGGTCGGCGAGGCGTTGGGCCGCGTTCGCGGGATGGCCGAGGACCGGGCGGTGATGGACTGGGCCGGGCTGTCGGCGGAGGCGTTCCGCTCCGAGTTCGACGGGGTGCCGGGCAATCTGGAGAAGCTGCGGACGTCGTACGACATGGCGGCGCAGGCGTTGCAGGCGTACTGGCCGAAGCTGGAGACGGCGCAGGGCATGGCGGACCGGGCCCTGGACCGGGCGGTCGCGGCGCAGGCCGACCTGTCCAGCGCGCGGGCGGCGTTGTCGGACGCGCAGGACTGGGTGTCCCGCGCCGGTGACGAGGCCGAGCGTCTGGAGCGTGAGGGGGAGCGGGACGGCGTCGAGCCGCCGTCCGAGGCGGAGGTGCGGGCGGCCACTCGGGACGCGAACGCCGCGCAGAGCGCGGCGAGTTCGGCCCAGTCGCGGGTCGACTCCGCCGAGGAGGCGCTGTCCGCCGCGCGTCAACTCGCGCTGGATGCCAAGGAGATGCGGGAGGAGGCGGCCAGCACGTGTGCCTCCGAGATCGACGAGGCGTCGGATGCCGGTATCCAGAACCGGCGGTGGTGGGAGGACGCGATCCACTGGGTGTCGGAGAACTGGGACACCATCGTGGAGATCTGCAAGGTCGTCGTCGCGGTGCTGGGCATCGTGGTGATGATCATCGGCGGCCCGCTGGCCTGGGTGGTGCTGGCGGCGGCGCTGGTGGTGTTGGCCGACACCCTCTACGACTACGCCAACGGCCGTGCCTCGTTGTGGGACGTGGCGTTCGCGGCGCTTGACTGCATCCCGGGCATGAAGGGTCTCACCACCCTCGGTGGCCTCGCGGCCGGCGCCCGTGCCCTGGCGCGTGGCGGGCTGCGCGGCATGGCCGCCGGGGTGCGCGGGCTGGCGTCGCGCGGCCGGACGATGATCGCGGACGGGATGCGCTCCGCCTTCGCCCGGCCCCGCGACATGATCCCCAGCGCCGGCACCGACCCCGTCGACCTGGCCACCGGCCACATGTACCTGGCGGCGACCGACGTGACGCTGCCGGGGACGCTGCCGTTCGCCTTCACCCGCCGGGTCGAGTCCGGCTACTTCGCCGGCCGGTGGTTCGGCCCGTCCTGGTCCTCCACGATCGACCAGCGCCTCGAAGTCGACGAGCAGGGTGTGGTCTTCCTCGGCGAGGACGGCATGGTCCTCGCCTACCCCCACCCCAAGCAGCCGGGCTTCGCCGTGCTGCCCGAGACCGGCCCCCGCTGGCCCCTCACCCGGCAGGAAGACGGCGGCTATGCGCTCACCGACCCCGTCACCGGCCACACCCGGCACTTCCGCCGCCCCGACGAGCACGGCGACTGCCGGATCCTGGGGATATCGGACCGCAACGGCAACCGCGTCGACATCGACTACGACCCCGACGGCGCGCCCACCGCCATCCGGCACTCCGGCGGCTACCACCTCACCCTCACCACCGAACACGGCCGCGTCACCGCGCTCGCCCTCGGCGACACCCTCATCCGCCGCTACGCCTACACCGAAGGCAACCTCACCGCCGTCCTCAACCCCGCGGGACAGCCGCTCCGGTTCACCTACGACCACCGCCTGCGCGTCACCTCCTGGACCGACACCAACAACCGCCGCTACGCCTACACCTACGACGACCACGACCGCTGCGTCGCCGAAGGCGGCGAGGCCGGCCACCTGGCGCTCTCCCTCGCCTACGACGGCACCCACCCCGACTGGCCGGACGCCCGCGTCACCACCCTCACCACCGCGCGGGGCGAGACGACCCGCCACGTCATCGACGCCTCCCACCGGCTGCTCGCCGAGATCGACGCCTGCGGCGGGATCACCCGCTTCGCGTACGACGGCGACCGGCACCTGCTCGCCGCCAGGACCGACCCCCTCGGCCACACCACCCGCTTCACCCACGACCCGGCGGGACGGCCGGTCGTCGTCGAGCACCCCGACGGCGGGACGACGCGGATCGAGTACGGCGAGCTGGGCGGCCCCACCCTCGTCAGCCACCCCGACGGGGCGGTCTGGCGGTACGCGTACGACGCGCGGGGCAACCGCACGGCGGTGACCGACGCGACCGGTGCCACGACGCGGTTCACGTACGAGGACGGCCGGCTGGTCGCCGTCACCGACGCGACCGGCGCCACGACACGCGTCAGCACCGACGCCGCCGGCCTCCCCCTGGAGATCACCGACCCGCTGGGCCACCGCGTGACCCGCCGGTACGACGCCTTCGGCCGGGTCAGCGAGACCACCGATCCGCTCGGCGCCGTGACCCGGTACCGGTGGACGGTCGACGGGCGGATCGCCCGGGTGGTCGCGCCCGACGGCGGCGAGCGGTCCTGGACCTACGACGGCGAGGGCAACTGCCTCCGCCACACGGACGCGAACGGCGCGACCACGGAGTACGAGTACACGCACTTCGACGTGCTGACGGCCCGGACGGAACCCGGCGGCGTCCGCTACGAGTTCCGGCACGACGCGTCGCTCCGGCTGACCGGGGTCACCAACCCCCAGGGGCTGGCCTGGGAGTACGAGTACGACGCGGCCGGACGCCTCGTCGCCGAGCGGGACTTCGACGGGCGGCGGGTGACGTACGAGCGCGACGCGGCGGGTCGGGTCGCGAGCCGGACCAACGCCGCGGGCCAGACCGTCACCTACCGGCGCGACGCGCTGGGCCGGATCACCGAGAAGCACGCCGACGGCGAGGTCACGCGCTACCGGTACGACGCCGCCGGCCGGCCGCTGCTCGTCACGGCGCCGGCGTGCGAGATCCGCTGGGAGCGGGACCCACGGGGGCGCGCCGTCGCCGAGTCGGTCGACGGCCGCACGCTGTCCGTGTCCTACGACCCGGCGGGCCGGCGGACCGGGCGGACCACCCCCACCGGCGCCGTGGCCGAGTACGCCTACGACGCGGCCGGCCGCCGCACGTCCCTGACCACCTCGGGCCACCGGCTCGCGTTCACGCACGACGCGGCGGGCCGCGAGGTCGCGCGCCAGGTGGGCGACTCCCTGCTGCTGACCCACGGCTGGGACCCGGCCGGCAGGCTGATCGACCAGACCGTGTCCGTGGCCGACGCCCCCTTCCAACACCGCTCCTACCGCTACCGGCCGGACGGCGTCCCCGTCCACATCGACGACCGGGCCGGCGGCGGCGTCGGCTTCGACCTGGACGACGCCGGGCGGGTCACCGAGGTCCGGTCCGGGGACTGGGTCGAGCGGTACGCCTACGACCCGGCGGGTAACCAGACGCACGCCACCTGGCCGGGGCGTCGCCCCGACGCGCAGGCCCAGGGCGAGCGCGCCCACGACGGCGGCCGGCTGACCCGGGCGGGCGGGGTGCGCTACGAGTACGACGCGGCCGGCCGCGTCGTGGCACGGCGCAGGACCCGGCTCTCCCGCAGGCCGGAGGTGTGGCGCTACGAGTGGAGCGCCGAGGACCGGCTGACCCGGGTCGTCACCCCGGACGGGACGGTCTGGCGGTACCGCTACGACCCCTTCGGGCGCCGGCTCGCGAAGCAGCGCCTGGCCGCGGACGGTTGCGACCGTCGTCGAGGAGACCAGGTACACCTGGGACGGCCCCACGCTCGCCGAGCAGACCACCACCGGACCCGGGCTGCCGCACCCCGTCACCCTCACCTGGGACCACCACGGTCACCAGCCGGTGGCCCAGACCGAACGCCTCATCGACACGGCCGGGCAGGAGGAGGTCGACGCCCGCTTCTTCGCCATCGTCACCGACCTGGTGGGCGCCCCGACCGAGCTCGTGGACGAGGCCGGCACCGTCGCCTGGCGCGCCCGGCGAACGCTGTGGGGCATCACCTCCTGGCCGGCGGACAGTTCGGCCTACACGCCGCTGCGGTTCCCCGGGCAGTACCACGACCCGGAGACCGGCCTCCACTACAACGTCCTCCGCCACTACGACCCCGAGACCTCGCGCTACGCGACCCAGGACCCGCTGGGCCTGGCGCCGGCGCCCAACCCGGTCAGCTACGTCCGCAACCCCCTGGCGTGGGCGGACCCGCTGGGCCTCTCGCCCTATCCGGGCGGGGTCCTGGTGCCCAACAACAGGCCGGACGACCTGTCGCTCGAACTGCTGGACATGGAGTTCTCCGGCCTGACCCCGCTGACCGCCGGAACCCAGGCCTTCGACGACGCGGTGAGCGGCGGAGGGCGCTTCCTCTGGGCGGTGGACAGCGGCAGCAACCTGCATATCATCCAGGCCCAGCCGGGGATCCACCATCCCGTGCTCACCGGGGGAGGCGACGTCTACGGGGCGGGACAGGTGGTCTTCGAGCCGGGACGCAACCTCGTCTCGATGATCGACAACATGACGGGCCACTTCACCCCGACCCCCGAGATATCGGCGAACTTCCTCCAACAGGGCGTGGCCGCCTTCGAGAACGCGGGCGTCCGGGTCCGGTTCGACGGCATCACCGACTACGGCGGAAGGTCACCCGCGTGACAGAGCAAGACCTCGGACGGGAGTTCCGCGAGCTGCGGGACACGCCCCCCGACGACCGCGCCTCCTGGCTGCGCCGGGCGTTCCCCGAGGGCGCCCCGGCCCAGTGGTGGACGGGGATGCTGGAGATCGTCGAGACCCGGTGCTCCCCGGCGCGCCGCCTGTCGGCCGCCGAGTACCGGGCCGCCTTCGAGTTCGCCGCCCAACTGCTCGGACTCGCCCAGCGGTTCGACGGCATGCCTGCCGGCTACCTCGGGTACTGGCGGATCCGCCTCGCGGCCCTCGCGCTGCGCCACGTCCCACCTCTCGACGGCCTGCCGGACGCGTTCACCCCGGACGGCGCGGTCCGCTTCACCCTCGACCACCTGCCGCTGTCGCGCGAGGCCGCCCTGGCGGCCGCCCGGCGGGCGGCCGGGGGACGCCTCCACGAGCCGGGCGAGCCGATCAGGCCGGGGCAGCGCCCCACCGGGGAGGTGGCGCGCCTGAACGAGCTGCGGTGGGTGCTGCCGTCCCTGGAGTGGCTCGTCGATCGTCTGGGTGATGACGCGCTGAGGCGCGAGGCGCGGGAGTGGCTCGACCTGCTGCCGCGCCTCTAGCCAGGGCCGCTCAGGGGTCGCCGCCGTCCAGGTCCCGGCGGCGGCGGCCGAGTTCGAAGCGGTCGCCGGCGTCGTGGAGTTCGTACAGTTGGGCGCGGCTGTCCGGGGAGCCGAAGGGGTGGTGCAGGACCATCAGCAGGGTGCCGTCGAAGGCGCGGAACGGCATGCCGTGGCCGGCGTTGTCCTCGACCAGCACCGGCCGCTGCTCCCAGGGCCCGGCCAGGGTGCCGGACGCCGAACGGGCCTGCGTCTGCACGTAGTACTGGGCGCCGGACGGGCCCATCCAGGTGGACCACAGCATCAGCAGGTCGCCCGTGCGGCCGCGGTGGAACTGGGGCCCGTCGGTGACGTAGGTGAGCGGTGCGGCGTCGGCGGTCACCACCTGGTTGATGCCCAGCGCGTCGGACGCCTTGAACAGGTGCACCGGGTCGCCGACGGTGCCGGTCAGGTCCGGGGCGAGGCGGATGGCCTCCATGGTCCCGTCGAGCCGCTGGACCCACTCGTGCGCGTAGACCAGCCACGGCTGGCCGCGCTCGACGAACAGCGTGCCGTCCAGGGCCATGAACGTGTCCGGCGTGTGCGGGCGTTCGAGGTCCAGCGGCGTGAACGGGCCGGCCGGCGAGTCGCCGACGGCCACGATCGTGCCGCGCCGGTGGGTGCGGTACGGCACCCGGGGCGGGGCGGCCAGCTCCGCGTCGGCGTCGTGCAGGGTGACGAACAGGTACCACCGGCCGCGGTAGCGGTGCACCTCGGGCGCCCAGCCGCCGTCCTTCGCCCAGTTGCCCTCCGGCACCCGGAAGACGACGTAGGGCCCCTGCCAGGAGACCAGGTCCCGGCTGCGGTAGCTGAACGTGACCAGTTGCGGCTCGGGGCTGTCCTCCGGCGTGGTGTGGTACAGGTGGTAGGTGCCGGTGCTCCGGTCGGCGACGACGAACGCGTCGTGCGCCCAGAACTCGTTCATCCGCAGCCCGCTCGGCGGCTCGCCGGCGGCGAGGGACGTGCCGCCCGCGAGCGGCACGGTGGCGGCGGCTCCCAACGCCCCGATGAGGGCGCGTCGTCCGATGGGCGTCATGGGATCACTCCTGGCTGTCGCGCGGGACCACGGGACGTGAACGCGCGCAGCGTACGAGCGAGTTCGAAAGAAAGTCAACGCATCTGCGCAACTCCGCACAACACCGGTCAGGCCGCGTGCGGGTGGGGGCGCGGCAACGGGTTACGGCGGTGGGCGCGGCCCACCTTCCGCGCGGCCTCCTCTCGGTTGACGCCCCGTCACATCACCGCTTACATCTCCACCAGACGCGCACATCCTTCCGAGGGCAGGAAGTGAGACGACGATGAGGCGAGCGGTCGTCCCGCCGCGGAACCGCGGACGTGACGGCGAGCGCTTCCGGCCCGGGGCCGGTGCGGCCCCGGGCCGGGCGTCGCGGACGCCGCTACACGAAGACGTACAGGACCACCAGCGACCACTTCTCCGTCGTGTCCTCGGGGCTGTAGGCGAGGAACCCGGCGGAGCCGAAGGAGACGTACCCGTCATAGGGGACCGGGCCGCCCGTGTCGTAGAAGAGCCACTCGAAGTACGGCAGGCCCAGGTACGGCGTCACCGGCGCGGCCCACAGCGGGTACTCGACGACGGCGGCGCTGTTGGCGATGACGCAGCCGCGGTTCACGGCGTCCGTGGACCCGCTCTGGCTGCGCGCGTCCAGGGCCCACCCGTAGCTCACCAGGAGCAGCGGGTCGGGGGAGATGTCCAGCGGGCACGTCGTGTCCTGCGCCGCCACGACGGGGTCCGCCTCGCGGTACCCCGACGGCACCGTGAACAGGTCGGCCGACGGCTCCACGCCGGCCTCGATGTCCGTGTAGCTCCTGGTGTACTCGGCCCCGGTCTCGTCCACGATGTGGGTGCGGACGTCCAGTTGGACGTCGGTGGACAGCCAGACCGTGACCTCCTGGGTGGCCGGGGGCGCCGTCTCCCGGGGGACGGTCACCGTGTAGGAGCTGCCCTCGACCCGCACCCCCGACATCCGGCGGGTGCCCAGGTCCCGTGGCTCGGAGCTGAGCTGCCGCCGCGCCACGTCCGGTGCCTCGGCGGCCGCCTCCGGCGGGGCGGCCGGCTGGCCGTCCCGGCCCTCGGGGGCCGTCGTCCGCGTGAACTCCCGCGTCTCCTCGTCCAGGCGCACGGTGGTGCCGGCGACCGGGTCGACGATGGTGACCGTCGACCCGGACTCGTACCGGGTGCGTCCCTGGCTGTCCCGGTAGTAGCGGTTCTCCTCCCGCGCGGCGGCCCCCTGTCGCGCGCCGGTGCCCGCGTCCGAGCGGCTGATCAGCTCGACGGCGCTCAGCGGGACGACCTCGCCGCGGCCCGTCCGGCCCCGGTCCACGCCGGCCCGCTCGTCCGAGCCGACCGCGGTCTGGCCGGGAACGACGAGCAGCAGGCCGACCATTCCGGTCGCCAGCGCCGCGAACACTCTCCTGCGGTGCATCACACCCTCCTCGGGTCGACAACGGGACCAGACTGCGCCGGGCGGGCGGCCGAGAACCGGGAATCGGCCGTACCTTTCCGCGGGTCACGAAGGCGGGCCCGGGGCGTCCCCGGATTTTGCGCGGTGTCACGAAGACGCGGCGGGCGCCGGCCCGGCAGAGTGGGGGCGAGGCCGCGATGAGCCGACTCTTCCCGTCGCTGCGCGACCGGCTCGACGGCAACGCGCGCCGCGCCGTGGAGGTGTACACCCGCGAGCTGCCGGAGTACCGCGAGGTGACCAGGGAGGCGAAGGCCAGGGCCGCGATGCTGGACTTCGCGGTGCTGCTGCGTCGCCGGGAGGTCGAACTGGGCGCCGAGGACGCGCCGTTCACGGAGGCGGACCTGGCCATGCTGCGGGCGTTCGGCGCGGAGCGCGGCGCACGGGGCGTGTCCCTGGCCGCGCAGCGGCGCGTGCTGGGACTGCACTCCGTCCTCACCCTGCGGGAGGTCCAGGAGGCGGCGGGCCCGAACGACGTCGACCACGTGATGCACATGCTCGGCTGGCTGTCCGTCCAGGGGGCCGTCGCGCAGCACGCCTACACCGAGGGGTTCGTGGCGGGCCAGCGGCGGTTCCTGCCCGTCGCGGCGCGCGTGCGGCGCCTGGCCGGGGAACTCCTGGCCGACGGCCCCGCGGCCGCCGCGCTCGCCGAGGGCCTCGGCATGCCGCTGCCCGCCACCTTCCTGGTGACGGTGTTACGGGTCACCGGGCCGCCCCTGCCCGCCACGCCAGGCCGGGGCGACGCCCTCGTCGACGCCCTGCTGAAACACCACCCCCGGACGCCGATGACCTGGCACGAACCGGACCTGTTCGCCGCCCTGCTGCCGGTGCGGGCGGACGCTCCGGTCGGGGACGACGCCGACGACCCCGCGGAGGGGCCCGAGCTGGCGGCGGCGGAGCGGCGCGCGCTGCGGCTCGCCGACGACTTCGCGCGGCTGACCGGCCGGCCCTGCTCGGCCGGCGGGACCCCGGGCCGGCCGGGCCGACTCGCCCAGGCCGTCCGGCTCGCCGCCAGGATCAGCCGCGTGGCGCCCGCCGAGGCCGTACCCCGGCGGCTGTACGCCGTCCGCGACGTCTTCGTCGAACTCGGCACCACACAGGTGCCCCAGGTCGAGCGGTGGCTGCGCGACCTGGGGAGCCGGCTCGCCACGGGCCCCGACCTGGTGGCCACCCTGGACGCCTTCTACCGGCACGACATGAACCGGCTGAAGACCGCGCTGGCGCTGCACATCCACCCCAGGACGCTGGACTACCGGCTGCGCCGGGTCCGTGAACTCGTCGGGATGGAGGCCGGCTCGACCCAGGGGGTGCGCACCCTCAGCGCCGTGGTGGCCGCCATGTCGGCCGGCCGCTGGTCCCCCGACCCCCCGGCGGGCGGCCGGCCGTGACCGCCGGGGCGGGAGGGGTCCCGCGCGGTGCGGCCTAACGTGCCCGCCATGCCGAACGAGCCGTACTTTCCCGTCTACCGGGCCGCGCGCGGACTCCGGGGTGCCGGCGTCGCCGTGGCCGCCCCCGTGATGCTGCTGGGCTACCTGTCCCTGGCCGGGGCACCGGGGACGGTGCTGCTGACCTGGACCGTGATCGTGCTCGTCCTCTTCCCGCTGCTCTTCGTCGCCCTGCGGCGGAGCCGCACCGTCACCCACCCCGAACACATCGAGATCCGGCAGCCGTTCGGCACCCGGCGGATCCCGTGGCGGGAGATCCGGGCCATCGAGATCACCGGGTCCCGGGCGACCGGCAGGTACGTCCTGGTCCGCGAAGGCTCCGGCCGCCGGCGCGGCCTGCCGCACGTCAACTCCCGGGCTCTGGGCGACTCGCTGGACGCGGAGGTGCGGCGGCTGTACGCGCTGTGGGAGTGGCTGCGCTGACCGGCCCAGGCCGCCCAGAGCCGGCTCCTGCGTTCGGCAGCCGCACGTTCTCACGGCGGGCGCGGGCCGGCGTCAACGGAGTTTGTTCAGTGGGGACTCATGACGTCGACGACCCGCAGGAATCCGTCGGTGCCGTCGCCGCGTGCGATGGCGCGGCGGGCCAGGCCCTCGGCGGCGCGCATCAGGCTCGCGTCGATGCCGTGCTCCTCGGAGGTGTGGACGATGTGGGACATGGTCGACACGGCCGAGGTGATCGGGTTGATGCCGTCGGCGTACCTTCCGTTGTCGATGTCCTCCGCGCCCCGTTCGAACAGCGGCGGCAGGATCGTGGCGATGCCCCGGGCGAACGGCGCCAGTTCCCGGGCGGTGACCCCTTCCGCCCGCGCGACGGCCAGCGCGTGCGCGTAGCCGGCCATCGCCGTCCAGAAGATGTCGAGCAGGGCGATGTCGTAGGCGGCGGCGCGGCTGATCTCCGTACCGAGGTGGGTGTGGGTGCCGCCGAGGGCGTCCAGGACCGGCCGGTGTGCGCGGTGGAGCGCTTCCGGTCCGCTGTAGAGGAAGACGGCGTCCGGTGTTCCGATGGTCGTGGTCGGCGTCATGATCGCGCCGTCCAGATAGTCGATGCCGTGTTCGGCTGCCCAGGCGGCGGCGTCGCGGGCTCGGTTGGGCGTGTCGGCGGTCAGGTTCACCACCGTGCGTCCCTTGAGCGCGTCGGCGACCGCCGGGCGGCGCAGGACGGCGTCCGCGGCGTCGTAGTTCACCACGCACACCACGGTCAACCCGCTCGCGGCGACGGCCTCCTCGGCCGTTCGGGCACTGGTCGCGCCCCGCGCGACGAGTTCCCCGTCACGGCCCGGGGTGCGGTTCCAGACCGTGGTCCGCAGCCCCGCGTCCAGGAACGCGCCGGCCAGGGCGCGACCCATGGGCCCCAGACCGAGGACGGTGACGGCAGACTGGTCGGAGGACCCGGTAGGTGAGGACATGCCTCGGCTCCTATCGCTTTATCGACAATAATGCTGGTTGTGAGGGGTGGAGATGACGCGCGCTCGTGCTCAGGACACCAACGTCTGCGGAGTGACGGCGGCGATCGCCGTGATCGACGGCAAGTGGAAGACCGCCCTGCTGTGGGCCCTGGAGTTCGGCCCTCAGCGTCCGGGCGAGCTGCGCCGGCGGCTACCGGAGATCAGCGAGAAGGTCCTGACCCAGGCGCTCCGGGAGATGGAGGCCGACGAGCTGGTGCACCGGGAGGTGTACGACGAGCTGCCGCTGAAGACGGTCTACTCCCTGACCGCCTACGGCCGCGAACTCGCCGACGCCCTCGCTCCCCTGTCGGACTGGGGGCACCGACGCCTGAACCGGCTCACCGAGGCCCGCGCCGCCACCTGACACCGCCGACCTCCCGATCCCTCGACCCGACAGGCCCTCCCGGCCGCCGCACACACAGCCTCGCCCGCACGCCGGGCCGCCGACAAGTACCCACAAAAAAGTGGGTACGCGCGGCTCAGGCCGGCACGGCCAGTGCGTCGAGGCGAGCGCGCTGCGCCGGGGTCAGGCGTACGTCCTCCGCCGCGACGTTCTCCTCCAGGTGGTCGATCCTCGCCGTGCCGGGGATCGGGAGGACGACCGGCGAGTGCCCGAGCAGCCAGGCGAGCGCCACCTGCGTGGGGGTGGCGCCGACCTCGGCCGCCACGGCGGCGATCTCGGCCCGCGCGCCCGACTCCCCCCAGGCGACGGGCCGCCACGGCAGAAACGCGATCCCGGCCGCCTCGCAGGCCGCGAGCACGGGCTCGTGCTCGCGGTCGAGCAGGTTGTAGCGGTTCTGCACGCTCACGATGTCGACGATCTCCCGCGCCTGCCGGAGCTCGTCGACGGACACCTCGGAGAGACCGATCCGGCCGACCTTGCCCTCGTCCCGCAGGTCGCGCAGCGTGCCGACCTGGTCGGCGAGCGGCGTCTTCGGATCGATCCGGTGCAGCTGCAGCAGCTCGATCCGCTCGACGCGCAGCCGACGCAGCGCGCACTCCACCTGCTCGCGCAGCACGGCCGGCCGGCCGTCGAGCTTCCACTCACCCCCGGGCCCGGTTCGGGCGACGCCGACCTTGGTGGTGATCAGCAGCCCCTCCGGGTACGGGTACAGCGCCTCCGCCAGCAGCTCCTCGTTGGCACCCCCGCCGTACAGGTACGCGGTGTCGATCAACGTGACGCCCAACTCGACGGCCCGCCGCGCGACGGCGACGGAACCCTCCCGCGCCGGCCCCGGCTCCGCCGGCAGATGCATGGCCCCGAACCCGAGCCGCCGTACGTGCAGGTCCCCACCTATGGCGAACATGGGGGCACGCTAACAGCGACCTTTCGAAAGCAGAGGCGGGATGAACCACAACCAGTGGAAGGCGCGCCGTACCGCACGCCTCCTCGGTGAAGCGGTGCGGGACAGCCCGGAGTACGACCGCGTGTACGAGGAGGCGGGGCTGGCCCGCGAGTTGGGACAGCTCGTCTTCGACAGGCGTACGGCGCTCGGTCTGTCGCAAACGGAGCTGGCCGAACGGTGTGTGATGAAGCAGCCGCAGATCTCCCGCATCGAGGGCGGTGGGACCGTGCCCACCATCCCGCTACTGCGTCGGCTGGCCCGCGCCTTGGATGCGGAACTCATTATCGATCTCACTCCCAAGAACGCCGCATAAGAGCGCGCCTCATCGTGGATCCAGGCCGCTCTTGCGCGCGCGGTTCTGCTCGCTGCGGGCGTTCGCCTCGCGGACGAGGGTGTGGAGGTCCGGCCGTGGCTCCGGTGGCCTCGCCGTGCGGAGGGTGGCCAGCAGGCGGCGGGCCGTCGGGACGCGGCAGGTGCCGAGCCAGATGAGTTGTGCCGACCACTCCGGCGGGTCGATGTCCAACTCGGCGAGCGGCATCAGCGCGGGCAGTCGCACGCCGTGCCGGTCGAGTTCCCGGCGCAGTTCGCCGCACAGGAGATAGAGGTCGGACTTTACCGGCTCCACAGATAATCACCCTCCGGGGTCCTTTGTTCGCCGTACGCGACCGAGAATGGCCGAACCGACCTAACCTCTCCAAGGGGGGAGCGGATTACCTCGAACCGCCGTAACAGAGGGGCGTGACGCCATGGCCAATGAAATCGACCCCAGCGACTCGATGGGCGCGTTGTACGGGACCCGGCTGCGCCGGTATCGCCTCGAAGCCGGTTGGACTCAGGGCGACCTGGGCTTCCGGGCGCACGTCGTCCAGTCCCGCATCAACCAGCTGGAGCGAGCGACGGGGGCCAAGCCGACGCTCGAACTGTCGAAGAAGCTGGACGAGTTGCTGAACACGGACGGCCTGCTCGCCGAACTCACGCCGCACGTGCGGCGCGAGGCGTTCCCGGACTGGGCGCAGGAACATCTGCGGCAGGAAGGCCTGGCCGTGTCGGTGCGGGCGTATATGAACAGCGTCTTCCACGGGCTTCTTCAGACCCGGTCCTACGCTCGAACGCTGTTGAGTCAGTACCCACTGCTCGCCTCTGCGGAGGAGTTGGAGGTGCGGTTGACGGCACGCCTGGAGCGGCAGGCGCGACTCGCCGACCCGAAACTCCGCCAGTTCTGTGTGGTGCTGGACGAGGCGGTGCTGATGCGACCTGTGGGTGGATCGGCGACCATGCGCGAGCAGTGCGCACGATTGCTGCATGTGGCGAAGGATCCGCGCTTCGTTTTCCAGGTGCTGCCCTTTGCGGCAGGTGAGCACCCGGTCGTCGGTGGTTCATTGACGCTCCTCACCTTGCCGGACCAGCGAGAGTCGGCTTACGTGGAGGGCTCACAATCCGGCCGGCTCTACGAGGAAAAGCGGGAGGTGCAGCAGTATCAGAGGGCATACGATCAGATCCGGGCGCAGTCGCTGCCCCCGCATCTTTCGCTCGAACTGATCCAGTCCGTCATGGAGGGCCGTTATGGCGCAGCGCGCGTCCCAAGTGGTACTCAACGCCGTCGCCTGGCGCAGAAGCAGTCGCAGCAACGAGGCCGGTGGGCAGTGCGTCGAGGTGGCGGACGGCGTTCCCGGCGTGATGCCGGTGCGTGACAGCAAGGTCCCGCATGGCCCCGTGTTGGTGATTCCGGCCGCCGCGTGGGCCGCGTTCGTGCGGTCGGCGTGAATCGGCGGCGGCGGGAGAAGGGTGCGAGGCGGCTGGTCGTGGCGGCCATGTTGGGGGAACCGGCCGTCGTGCGGCGGTTGTTGCGGGCCGGGGTGAGTCCGGAGGCCAGCGACGCCGACGGGATGACCGCGTTGTACGCGGCGGCCGTGCACGGCGACGCCGTGTCCGTGCGGCTCCTCCTGGAGGCCGGCGCGGCGCCGGATCGGGAGAGCGCGGGGGAGGGGTCCGAGGGGACCCCGCTGTGTGCCGCCGCGAGTTGGGGGCATGCCGACGTGGTGCGGGAGCTGCTGGCGCACGGCGCCGACCCGACGCTGCGCGAGGACGGCGGCACGGGCCTCACGCCGCTGGAGTGGGCGCGGCGCCAGCCGGATCCGCATCCCGAGACCGAGGCGCTGCTGGCCGGTCAGACCCGCTGAACGTACGGCGCCCGCCACTCCGGGGACGGGTCCGAGCCGAGCTCGCTCCAGTACTCCCGGGCCCGGGCGATCCTGCCCTCCCTGACCGACCAGAACGACGCCACCCGGTGCACCCCCATGCCGGTGTGCGGGACCTCGACCTCGGAGACGACCTCGTCGCCGTGCGCGACGATGCGGAGCACCCGGATTGTCCACCCCTCGGGGTACTCGGCGTTGATCCGCACGTAGTTCTCCCGGCCCAGGATGCGCTCGCCGCTGACCGGCCACTCCACCACCAGGTCCTCGGCGAGCAGCTCGCCGACCCCCGCCCAGTCCCTCGCCTGCATGCGGTCCCACAGGCCCCGAACCACCTCAGCTGACTCCATGCCCGCATCCTGGCAGGCGCCTCTGACAGTCGCCCCGGAGCGGGAGTCGTCGCAGGTCAGTGCGAACATGAGCCGGTGACTCGTACTCTCTTCGCTTCAGGTTCCGTGTTCGACGTGGTCTCCGGGGAGGTCTGGGGGACCGATGTCGTGGTGGAGGGGAACCGGATCGTCGCCGTGGGGCGGGGGCTCGACGGGGACGAGGTCGTGGACTGCTCGGGGTCGCTGCTGGTGCCGGGGTTCATCGACTGCCACACGCACGTCGGCCTGACCGAGACCATGAAGGACTCCTTCGGCCTGGCGCGTTCGGTGCGGCCGCTGTCCGCCGTGCCGGTGCTGCGGACCCTGCTCGGGCTCGGGATCACCACGGTCCGGGACGCCTGGGGCGCCGACGCCGGGATGCGGCTCGCCGTTGAGCGGGGCTGGATCGAGGGTCCCGAGATCCTGGTCTCGCTGCGGCAGGTGTGCACCACCGGCGGCATCGGCGACCACTGGTCGCCGCGCGTCGGGGACGTCGACTTCTTCGGCGATCCGGCCATGCCGGAGCCGGTGTTCGACGGGCCGGTCGAGGCGCGGGCGGTGGTGCGGCGGATGGTGCGGGCCGGCGCCGACTGGATCAAGGTGACGGCCACCGGCTCGATGAAGTTGGCGCGCGGCGTGCACGACGTGCAGCTCACGCCGGGTGAGATGGCGGCGCTGGTCGACGAGGCGACCCGGCAGGGCGGCCGGGGCGTGATGGTGCACGCGCACGGCGCGCGGGCCGCCGAGATGGCGGCGCGGGCCGGGGCGCGCTCCGTCGAGCACGGCACGTACCTGGACGAGGCGGCCGTGGGCGCCATGGCGGAGGCCGGTACGTGGCTGGTGCCGACGCTCTCCGTGTCGCAGAGCGCGCCCGACCAGGTGCCGGCGGAGGCGGCCGAGGCGCACCGGCGCGCGGTGAAGCTGGCCGTCGACGCCGGGGTGCCGATCGCGATGGGCACCGACAACCCGGTCCGCCCGCACGGCGAGGCGCTGCGCGAGATCGCGCACCTGTCGGCCGCCGGCCTCGGCCACGTCGGCGCGCTGCGCGCCGCCACGATCGACGCCGCGCGGCTGCTGCGGCTCCAGGACGACCGCGGCGAGATAGCCGCCGGCAAGCGGGCCGACCTGGTGCTGCTCTCCGGCGTCGGCCTCGACCCGGCCACGCTGGAGTCCCGCATCCGAGGGGTGTGGCGGGGCGGCCGCCGCGTCGCGGGTGGCTAGTGCCGGCCGAAGAACTCCACCTCCGCCACGGCCAGGTGGTGGTCGGCGTCCTCGCCGTAGCCCGCCTCGACGGTGAGCGTCACGGACACCACGTCCGACGCGCTCACCTCGAAGGTCTGCGGGCCCGGCTCGTCCCGCAGGTCGATCTCCTCCCGGGTCTCACCGCCGTCCGCGTCGACGATGGTGAGGGCGATGACGGCGGGCCTGGCCTGGTCGATGAACTCGTCCCGGTTGGCCGAGCTGCCCGGGGTGACGATCAGCGAACGCAGGTTCACCGCCTCGGCGAACCGGGCCTGGAGGTACTCGCCGGCGGCCTGCCCTGGTTCGGCCGGCGCCCAGTAGCGGTTGTCCAGGCCGTCGAAGGCCGCGCCCGCCGGATGGTCCGGCGCCTCGCTCGACGCGCCGGCCTCGTCCGGGTGCAGCGCCTCCGGGTCCGACGTGCGGTCCCGCACGTCGTCGAAGAGGCCGACGAGTTGGTCCCGGCCCAGCCAGGCCGCCACCGCGAGCACCACCAGCAGCACCGGCCACCACGGCACCCGGCGGCGCGCCCGGTGCTCCGGCCGGCTGCCGGCGGCCAGCCGGTCCTGCCGTGAGCGGCGCCCGAAGAGCCGCCGCCACCAGGGGAGTCGGCCGGCGGGCCCGGGGGAGGCGGGCGGTCGGTCGGGCGCGGCCAGCGGTACGCCGCAGCGCCGGCACAGCGTGCGGTCCAGCGGGTTCGCGGCCCGGCAGTGCGGGCAGTTCGTGGTGGGCGCGTCCGCCGCGTCCGCCGCCGGTGGCGGCGTCGGAGCGGGCGCGGGCGGCTCGCCCGGGCCGTGCTCGGGGCCGTCCTCCACCTCGCCGTCCGGATCGCCGGGCCGACGCAGCCCGACGGGGGCCGGGTCCGGTTCGGGTACCGGCACCGGTTCCGGCGCGGGGCGTTCATCGCCGGCCGCCGGTTCCTCCCACTCCAGGAACGCCTGACAGGAGGCGCAGAACCGGGCGCCCGCCGCGTTGCGGTGCCCGCAGTCGGGACAGGTCACGACGGTTCGCCCCCCGCACCGTCGGGCAGGATCTCCAGCCGGTACGCCACATGCGCCGGCACCTCGGCCGCGACCAGCCGTTCGAGCCGCGCCCGGTCGAACCGCGCCGGGTCCGCCACCCGCAGCCGCACCCGCACCCACGGCCGGCCCGAGCCCGGCAGCGGCCCGCCGGGCTCCGCCGACCAGCCGGTGCCGCCGCTCTCGGTGATCTCGGGATCCACGCCGGTCTCGAGTCGCACCGCCGCCGCGAGCCCCGCCACGGTGCCGCGCAGCCGGTGGCGCACCACCGCCCCGGACACCACCGCCCGCCGCTGGGTCACCGGCCGGTCCTGGTCCACCTCCGCCGCCACCCAGCCGGCGAGCCAGGCCAGGAAGTCCTCGGGGGCGGTCCTCGGATGCAGGTGGGCGGGCAGGTTGTCCAACGTCAGCAGCACCGGCGCCAGCACCTCGTCCAGCGCCGAGAGGAACCGCCGCAGGAAGTCGTCGTCGCCGTAGACCGCCGGCAGCCGGTGGACCAGCGGGTGCGGGGAACGCAGCCCCGGAACCGTGCCGCGCATCAGCCCGCCTCCCGTACCCGCAGCTGGTGCTCGTAGGAGAACACCAGCGCGTGCGGCCCGAGTTCGATCCTGGTGTGCGGCTCGGAACGCTCCCCGGTCACCGGGTCGGCCGCGAACAGCCGCACGTCCTCCACGAGATCGACGCCCGGCACCCGTTGCAGCACGGCGAACACCTCGCCGGAGTGCACCGGCCGCCCGAACGGCCAGCCCTGCCCTTCGGGGCCGCCCGTCAGCGGGTTGAAGTAGCCGTAGAGCGCGGTCAACGCCGCCTCCCGCAGCCGCGGCGCGGACTCCGCGTGCCCGGCCCGCACCGTGGCGACGACGGTCACGCCCTGGTAGAACGGCGGCTCCACCACCACCCGGGCGCCGATCGGACGCCGCTCCTCCAGGTGCGCCGCGATCCGCGCCAGCGTCTCGTCCGGCGGGATCAGCTCCTCGAACCGCACCCGGCCCGTCGCGTCGCTCCGTCCCGCCGGCACCACCAACAGCCGTACGGCGCCGGCCCGTTCGACGTCGGCCTCGTCGTCGCCCGCCGGCACGCACTTCACCCGGGCGGCGTCCGGCGCCTCCTCGCGCGCCAACTGCTCGTAGTCGTGCGGCACCACCGCCCGGTGCAGCGTCCGCAACGTCATCGGGCCCCGCACCCGGGCGTTGTCGACGGTCTCGCCGTCGACCCCGCCCAGCGCGGCCCGGCGGTTCTCCACCCGCGCCACGAACGGCAGCGAGCTGCGCAGCACCCGCAGCGCGCCCCGCGCCACGTTCCCCCGCCGCCCGCCGCCGGTGCGGTAGGCGCGCACCCGGATCGGCGCGCCTTGCGGCGGCACCGCCCCGTACGCCCGCACCGAGCCGTCGGCCTCCCGCACCGCGGGACCGAACTCCACCTCGCCGGAGTTCGGGTCGAGCGTGATGTGCCGGTCCTGGACCGTGGAGTGCGCGAAGTTGGCCACCCGGGTCCACGGCACCCAGCCCACGCCCTCCCCGACCTCCACGACGAACGGCTCCTCGCCCTGCGTCACCGGTGGCCTGGCCACCCGGAACCGCTGCCCCGGCTGCCCCTCCGACAGGCCGAGGACCTCCTCCCTGACGGTCTCCGCGTGCGCGGCCTCCACCGTGCCGCCGATGGTGAACGCCGAGACCCGGCGCACCGTCGGCGACGCCACATACGTCGGCTGGTCCTGCGCGGCCCGCACCAGCCGGCACCGCACCCAGCCGCCCGACTGCCGCGCCACCACCGAGGCGGCGTGCTCGCGCGGCACGTGCAGGATCACCTCGCCCGCCTTGTTGAAGCCGCCGGTGTCGTCCTTCTCCACCGCGCAGGGCGCCCAGCCGTGGCCGTCCCACGCCTCCCACACCACCGGCGGGCGGCGCGGATCGACGCCCACGCCGTCCACCCGGCTGTCCATCCGCAGCACCAGCGCGCAGCCCGGCACCGGTCCCGACAGGCCGAAGTAGAGGCAGTCCCCGGGCGCCGGGTTCGCGTTGAAGCACGGCACGTCCCGGCCGAGCGCCAGCTCCTCCGAGCGGTCCACGGCGTCGCCGGTGGCCGTCCAGGTCGCCAGGTGCGTCAACGCGCACGGCACGACCGACAGATCTCGGCTCGTGGTGAAGACGACCGCCTCCTCGGTCTCGGTGCGCACCGTCGCCACCTCCGTGCCGGCACGCACCCGCACCGCCTCCGGCTGCGGCGCCGACAGCCAGAACGTGACCTCCGTGGTGGCCGCCGTCGGCGGGTAGAGCCGCACCCCGATCAGGTCGAGGAAGGCCAGGTAGTTCTTGTCCGGGACGCGGTTCAGCCGGTAGAGGAGCTGGTCCACCATGGTGGCGAACGCCTCGATCAGCGTGACGCCCGGATCGTGCACGTTGTGGTCGGTCCACTCCGGGCAGCGCTGCTGCACGAGGCGCTTCGCCTCGTCCACCAGGCCCTGGAAGCGGCGGTCGTCCAGGTTCGGTCCCGGCAACGTCATGACGCGCCCTCCTCAGCACCGCCCGAGTCCTCCGGGTCCTCGTGCCGTGGGATCACATAGAACGGGAAGACCAGGTTGCGCGGGTCGTTGGCGCCGCGCACCGCGTAGCCGATGTCGATGTACAGCACCCCGCGGTCCGCCTCGTCGAACCGGACCGCCACCTCCGTCACGTCGATCCGCGGCTCCCACCGCTCCAGCGCGAGCCGCACCTCGTAGGCCAGCTGCCCCGCGGTGCCCGCGTCTGCGGGCGCGAAGACGTAGTCGTTGAGCGGGCAGCCGAACTCCGGGCGCATCTCCCGCTCGCCCGGCGTGGTGGTGAGGATCAGCCGGATCGCCTCCTCGATCTCCCGCTCGCCGCGCACCAGGGCGATGCCGCCGGTGGCGTCCGTGCGCGGCGGGAACGCCCAGCCGGCGCCGACGAACTGCTCCGCCACGCCCCTCACCCGCCGATCAGCACGGTCGGGCAGCCGGCCGTGATCGGCGAGCCGCATCCCGCCGCGTCGCCCACCCGGGCCGCCGGCTGGCCGCCGATCAGCACGGTCGCGCTGCCCGGCCCCCGGATCGGGGACGGCGGGTGCGCGGCCGGCGAGGAACACTGGTGCGCGGTGCCCACGGTGGCGGCGGGCTGGCCGCCGACGAGCACGCTCGGCACCCCGGGCCCCACGACGACCCCCGGATGGCCGGTCGGATCGCCGACCCGAGCCGCTGCTGGCATGGTGTGCAGCTCCTCTCAGTTGATGTGCACCAGGGGCGCGTTGACGGTCAGCGCGCTGCCGCCGCGCAGCTCGGTGCGGGTGGCGCCGTTGACCGTCACCTGGTTGCCCCGCACCTCGACGACGCCGCCCGAGGCCAGCGTCAGCGCGCCGTTGCCGCCGTTCACCTCGACGCCGCCGCGCGCGGTCAGCCGCACCGCGTTCCCGGTGAGCTCCAGCGTTCCGCCGCCGGCGTCCAGCACCACGCCCTCGCCGCTGACCGACACCTGCCGGGCGGCCTCGATCCGCACCGTGCCGTCGCTGGAGACCACGATCTCCGTGGCGGTGCGGTCCAGGTTGATGGTGAGCTTGCCGTCCCCGGTGAGCAGCCGCACGCCCTGCGCCCCGCCCGCCGCGTCCAGCAGCTCGACCTTGTTGCCGCCCTTGGAGGCCAGCGCCCGCCGGTTGACGGCGCCGGAGGTCGGATCCACCGCCTCGCCGCCAGCGGCACCGCCGGCCGCCGGTTTGTCCTGCCCGTTGAAGAGCCCCGCCAGCACGTAGGGACGGTCCAGGTGGCCCTGCTCGAAGCCGACCAGCACCTCGTCGCCGACCTCCGGGATGAACGCCTCCCCGCCGCCGGTGCCCGACGCCTGGGCCGTGCGCGCCCAGTCGCTGGCGTACTCGTCCGACAGCCAGGGGAAGCGCACCTTCACCCGGCCGAGCCCCTCCGGGTCCTTGGTGTCGGTGACCGTGCCGTTGGCCAGGCCCGCGCACCGCCCGCCGCCGGTCCCGTGACCGCCGTTCCCGGTGCCGCCGCCGGTGAGGCCGAACAGCGAACGCTCCTGCTGCCCGGAGACGGTCAGCCACGTCTCGTACCCGCGCACCGGGTCGAAGACGTGCCGCGAGGACGTGACCGTGTACCGGCCCTCGAACGGCGCCCCCACGCCCGCCAACGTCACCGCGCCGCCCGCCCGCACCGAGGGGTTGCCCCGCACCACCGCCTCCAACTCGGCGAACGCGCCCGCGATCCGGGCCGCCAGCGACTCGGCCGCCTGGTCCACCTCCGCCTGACTGCCGTACGGCGCGTCCGTCACCGCGAGCGCCGCCGCGCCGAACGCGCCGGCCACCTCCGCCGGCGTGGTGCCGACGTCCAGCGTCGCCGCGCGGTCCGCCTGGGCCCGGCCGACCAGCGGCTGCTTGGCGCGCACGTCCCAGCCCCGCACCTCGACCGCCGAGACCTGCTCGGCGGCGCTCACCCCGGCGCGGCAGCGCAGCAGGTTGTCGCCCATCTCCAGCACCAGCGGGTCCTGCCGGGCCCGCGCCGAGGGGTCCGGCGCCGCCCCTGCCCCGGTCGGCCTGGCGACGTGCAACTCGCCGTCGACCACGTACAGTTGCGCGCCCGCCTCCGCCGTCAGGCCGCGCAGGAACTCCCAGTCGCTGACGTTGGGCTGCGCCACGTGCTCCAGCACCGGCCCCGCCACGTCCATCCGCCCCGGCTTCAACCCGGCCCGGCGGGCCACCTGGACGCAGATGTCGGTCAGCGTCATGTTCTGGTAGCTGGCCACCGTCCGCCCCCGGAACAACCGGTGCGAGTCGTCCAGGCCACGCACGATGGTGAAGGTGCCGGTCTCGTCGATCTCCACCTCCAACGCCGTGACGCTGCCGGTCAACAGCGGCTCGGGCGCGGGACCGCCGTCGGCGCTGGCCAGCAGCCGCGCCTCGGTGCCGATGGCGACGCCCGCCTGGGCCAGCAGCGTGCGGCTGGGGTCGCGGAAGCGCAGCACGAACAGGTCGGGCAGCGTGCGGCTGTCGTCCACATACGCCTCCACCAGCGTGTTCGCCAACGCCGGCGGCAGCGGCCGGCCGGCGAACTCCACCGTCAACGCCTTGGCGACGCTCTCGTTGACCACCGCCGCCTCACCGCCCCAACTCGTCGAGCGCCGGCAACAACAGCTCCCGGCCGTGCGCCAACCGCATCGGGTCGTCGATGCCGTTGGCCTCCGCGATCACCCGCCAGGCCGCCGGATCGCCGTACTCACGCCACGCCAGGTGCGGCAACGTGTCCCCGGCCCGCACCCGGTGCACGCGCCGCGCCTGCCGGGCGCCGGAGGTCGGGTTCTGCCCGGGCGTCTCGCCGCTGATCTCCTCGACCGTCACCTGACAGGTGGCGCGTATCGGCACGCCGGAGGTGGTGAAGAGGGTGTACTTCGCCTGCACCTGGCTCACATAGCCCGGAAAGCCGGTCAGCCCGCCCCAGTGGAACACCACCCACGGCGGCGACGCCCGCCGCTGCTGGCGGCTCTCCGCCGTGGGCACGCAGCACGCCAGCAACCGCTCGACGGCCGTCACGACGCTGGAGTCCTGGCTGTCGCTGGCGTCGAAGAACATCTCCACCGTCAACTTGCTGGGCTGCGGCCCCTGGTACTCGGGCGGGCCCGCGCTCTTGGCGCCCTTCGCGGCGCTCCGCTTCCACTGCGCCGCCTTGGTCAGGCTCACCTCCTTCGGGTTGAACTGGAAGTCGATCCGCCCGCACGGCCCGCCGGGCGTCAGGCTGCCGCCGGCGGGCGGCGTGCGCAGCTCCAGGTAGGCGTGCTCCAGCTTGGGCCGGGACCCGGCCGCCGTCGCGCCGCTGCTGCCGGCCGCGGTGAACGCCACGGGTGAGGTCACGGGTCAGCCCTCCATCACGTAGCCGTGGTGGGCGATCTCGATCGTCTCGATCGCCACCTTGGGGGAGTCGGGGCTGAACGAGGGCCCGGTCCACCGCACCGGCACCACCTCCAGCAGGCCCCACTGGGCGACCCGCGTGCCGTCGCCGGTCCTGGCCTCGATGTGCGCGGTCTTGCGGCTGAAGCCGGTGGTCATGCTCGCGAACCACTGCGCGACCTTCTCGGTCTCGCGCGTCAACGGCCGGGTCAGCTTGACGTTGGAGTACTTCAGGCGGGTGGGCAGCTGCCACAGGTGCCCGTTGTTGCCGCCCTCCTCGCGCTGCTCCAGCACCACCTCGCAGCCCAGGCCCTCGCAGGTGTTGAACGAGCCGAGCTCGATCCCGTCGATGGTGACGACGAAGCAGACGCTGACCGCCGGATCGTCGGTGACCGCCATGCCGTGCTCCTCTTCTCTCAGTGCCTGGTGTCGATCAGGAACCCGGCACGCTCGCGCTCCAGCCGCAACTCCGCCCTGAGCAGGCGGCTCAGCGGCGCGAACAGCGCGCGGACCAACTCGTCGCTGACCGGCGGCGCGCCGGACGGCCCACCGGACGGTGCGCCGTCCTGGCCCGCGGCACCCGCCTCCGGCGTGGCGGCCGGGGGCACGGACGCGGCGGCGGCCGCCGGGTCGCCCACCCCGGCCGTGGACTCCGCGCCCGGTGGCTCCGGCGGGGGCGCCGGCAGCGGTTCGGGCGGTGGCTCGGGCGGTGGTTCGGGTGCGGTGGGCGGGTCCGCCTGCTCCTGCCGCTGTACGGCCGGGGCGTGGAACACCACCGAGCCGTCCGGCATCCGCCGCGCCACGCCGGCGGCCACGGCCACCGCCCCCGCGTCCAGCGGCGCGGCGGCGGTGGGCGTCGCACGCTGCACGGACATGGGCGTGGGTGTGGGCGCGGGCATGGACGGGGGCGGCGCGGGGCCGGTTCGGGCCGCGGTGGTGGGGGGAACGGCGGTCCGCTGCACCGGGGTCGCCGGCGCGGCGGGGGAGTCCCCGGGAGCCGCCCAGCGCACCGGCACCACCCGCAGCTCCGGTGCTGGCCCGGCGGGTGGTGCCGGCCGCCCGGCCTCCGGCGGTGGCGCGGGCGCGGAGAACAGCGGCAGCGACCGCTGGGCGACGAGCGGCGCCAGCGGGCCGGCGGGCACGGGCACCCGGGCCGGCTCGCCGGGGGTGGCCGGGGCGCGTTGCAGCGGCACGGGGGGACGGTGGACCGACGGCTCGGGTGGCGCCGCCGCCTCCGGGAGGGGCAGCGGATCGTCGCCCAGCAGCGGGCGTGACGCAGGCACCGGCTGCTCGGGTCCGGACTCCGGCACCGGCTCGGGCCCGGACTCGGTCGGCGGCTCCGGCGCGGTGTGCGGCTCCGGCACGGGGGACGAGGAGGGGCCGCCGGTGTCGGCGGCGGGCCTCCGTTGGGCGGTGGGCGGCAGCCCGGCGAGCGGGCGGCCCAGGCCGAAGCCGCCCGGCGGGCGGGCCGGTTCCGGCGGCTCGGCCGCGACCACCCGCTGCACCGGCCGGCTCTCCCCGGCCACGCTCGTGTCCGGCAGGACCGGTGTCGCCGGGGACGGTGGTTCGGGCGTCGCGAGGACGTCGGCCCGCACCGGTGAGAGCCGGCGTCGCCCCCACGTCTCCGACGGCGACGCCGACGCCGAGGTCAGCGGTCCGAACCGGGGCGGTGGCTCGGCGGCCACCACCCGTTGCACCGGTCGCCCCTCGGGAGCGGCGGGCGGGGCGGAGAAGTGACGCCGACGCGGGGCGGGCAGCCCCTCGTCCACCTCCCGGCTCACCGCCGGCGGCGCCTGGCTCGGCTCGGCGACGCCGTGTACCAGCCCGGACGGCGCCTCGGGACCGACCAGATGGCCGAGCGTCCCGGTCAGCGCCGCGTTCCGCCAGGTCCCGAGCGAGCCGCGGAACCCGCCGGGGTCGACCACCAGACCGAGCTCGCCGACCGTGCGCTGGAGCGGCGGCACCTCCCGCCACCCCGGCGACGTCGGCGACTCGGGCGCAGGCTCGGGCGCCGGCGCGGTCCGCCCGTCGCCCCCGCCGTCGTCTCCCCGCGCACGTCCGCGCCCGAGCCCGCCGAGCCAGGACAGCCACCCCATCAGCCCCGCGCCCCGTTCAGGCGGGCTATCTGCTCCACGTACCGCAGCCGGTCGGCGTGTTCGAGGTCGAGGATCTCGTCGAGCGACCAGTGGAAGTGGTAGGCGAGGTACGCGACCTCCTCATGGATCCGGTCGGCCGCGTACGTCACGATTCCCCCAGGCGACCACCGGCGCCACCGGCCAGGTCCACCGCGAAGCTCTCCTGGCAGGCCGGGCAGGTGACCGAGGCGCGGGTGTGCCCCTCGGCGTTGATCCGCCGGTAGAAGTCCTGCAGGAACGCCAGGTCGGACGCGAACAGGTCCTCGACGACCCCCGGGTGCACGTCCTCGACCGTGCCCAGCCTGGTGATCACCCGGGAGATCAACACCACGGACAGATAGGCCGCGTTCTCCCGCACCCGGTCGTCCCGCAGCGGCACCAGCTCGTCCCTGGCCGTCGCGAGACGCATCACGCCGTGCCGGTGCACGGTGCCGGAGCCGTCGACGTAGCCGCGGGGCAGCTCGAACGGGAACTCCGTCCGCAGCGGCTCGGGTTCGGCGCCACCCGGGGAGGCGGCGGCGGGCGGGGCCGCGGCGACGGTCGCGGTCGCCGAGCCGCCCGAGATCGCGCGCCGCATTACAGCTCGACTTCCATGCTCTCGTACGTGATCGCCAGCTTCTCCGTGAGCACGGAGGTGTCACCCGCCTTGAGCGTGCTGATCTCCAGCGACTTGGGCCAGGCGTTGATCAGCTTGTACCGCTTGATCGGGATGCCCTCGAAGTCGTAGACGATGACCGAGCCGTTGCGCCGGGCGTTGGTCATCTGCCCGAACCGGGAGTCCCTGATCCACCGCTCGAAACTGTTGTCCTCGGTCAGGCCGCGGGTCACCGTGACCTCGCCCGCCTTCGGCCGCCCCGGCAGCTTCTTGATGGCGAACCTGCCGTCGGCCGTGTTCTGCTTCAGCTCGATGACGTCCTGTTCCATCTTCAGCCCGCTCACCTCGGTGATCTGCCGGATGAGGACGCTGTCGAACTCCAGGCCGAAGGAATGCCCGACGGAACTGTCGAGCTCTGGGAGCGGCATGGCAATCTCCTTGTCTCAGTGCCTCACTGGGGCCACGCGTCGCCGCGCGCCCGCCGACGGTCACTCGTCGACGGCGCTGGTGCCCGCCGAGAGCTGCGCGAGCCGGAACACCACGAACTCCGCGGGCTTGACCGGTGCCACGCCCACCTCGCAGACGACCTGGCCCGCGTCGATGCTCTCGGGCGGGTTGGTCTCGCGGTCGCACTTGACGTAGAACGCCTCGTCCGGGGTGAGCCCGAAGAGCGCGCCCTTGCGCCACTCGTTGACCAGGAACGCCGAGACGGTGCGGCGGACGCGGGCCCACAGGGCGTCGTCGTTGGGTTCGAAGACCACCCACTGGGTGCCCGCCAGGATCGACTCCTCCAGGTAGTTGAAGAGGCGTCGCACGTTGAGGTAGCGCCAGGCCGGATCGGCGGACAGCGTGCGCGCGCCCCAGACCCGGATGCCACGCCCGGGGAAGGCCCGCACGCAGTTCACCCCGACGGGGTTCAGCAGGTCGTGCTCGCCCTTGGTGAGCTGCGTCTGCAACCCGACCACGCCGCGCACCACCTCGTTCGCAGGGGCCTTGTGCACCCCGCGCGTCTCGTCGTTGCGCGCCCAGATCCCGGCGATGTGGCCACTCGGCGGCACGAAGGCGTTCCGGCCCCGCGAGCGGTCGAAGACCTCGAGCCACGGGTAGTACAGCGCGGCGTACTTCGAGTCGAACGCGGTCGTCTCCATCCGCCACGCCCGCACCTGCTGCGGGCTGAGGCCCGGCGGCGTGTCGAGGATCGCGATGCGGTCGCCCATCGCGTCGCAGTGCGTGATGAGCCCCTGTTGCACGGCGATCACGGTCCCCAGGTCCAGCGCGCCGCGCTCGTAGGCGCTCATCAGGTCGGGCGCGGCGACCATGGTGATCTGCTCGACGGCCTCCAGGCCGCCGAATCCGGTCCGCTGGTCGGGGTCGCCGACGTATGTCTCGGCCGACAGCGTCGCCGGCAGCGCGCCACCCGGCGCACCACCTGCCGCGGCGACCGGAGCGGCGCCGGCCAGCGTCACCGTCTGGGCCTCGGGACGGTCGGGCGCGGCGCCCCTGCCCGGGCCCTCGACCACGATGACCCGGGACGTGGCCTTCACCCGCGTCACGACGTTGTCCTTGCTCCGCCTCGTCGTCACGCCCTCGAAGGTCTCGACGACCTCGCCGCCACGCCGCACGACCAGCGTGAAGGTGTCCGCCGGCGCGTCCTCGCCGGCGGGGCCCGCCGGATCGGCCACCTCGACGGAGATCTCGCCGGTGACCCCGGGCAACGCCCGCACGGTGTACGGCCCGAGCCGCGCCTGTGCGGAACCGGTGCCGGCGCCCGTGTCCTCGGCCCCCGGCTCGGCGCCGATCCGCACCACGTAGCAGATCCCGCCCCCGTTGGCGAAGAAGCCGAAGACGGACGAGGCGAGGTACGTCCCGTCCACGAAGCCACCGAAGACGCTGCCGAACTGCGACCAGTTGGTGATCAGCGTGGGCTCGTTGAACGGCCCCTTCTCCGCGAAGCCGATGAAGGCGGCGACTGAGGTCCCCACCCCTTCGATCGGCCGTGACCCGGACTCCACTTCCTCGATGTAGACACCCGGGGACAGATATTGCGGCATGCCACTCTCCTCGACCGGGAAACCCCAGCGATTCTTGCCGCGCCCCCGTAACCGCAGGAAGGGCGATCGGCCGCACCCACGTACAGAGCGTGCTGCCCGAAGGTGCACCGGCCTCTGCCCGGCGCGATTCCCCGATCCGGGCGCGAACGATCTCCGCCGGCCGCCATCCTGGCGGCCGTGGCCTGGTGTCGGTTTCGGTGTCCGTTTCGGTGTCGGTTTCGGTCTCGGTACGGGGGTGAGGTGATGCCGTGAAGGCCCCCAAGGCAGCTTCGCAGCAGCCCACCACGCCCAAGGACCGTCCGCAGCCGCCGGCCAGGACCCCGGCCACCACCACGGCCGCCCCCGTCTCCGCGCCCGCGCCCGCCCCCGTCGGAGGGCTCTCCCCGGGGGGCGTCCGGGCGCTGCAACGCGCCGCCGGCAACGCGGCCGTCTCCCGCCTGGTCGCCCAGCGGTACGTCGAACCGGTCAAGCCACCGCCCGCCCAGGCGCCCGGCTTCCGCAAGGTCCAGCAGGACGTCACCGCCAAGAAGACCAGGCTCGCCGCCCACCAGCCCGCCGCCACCGAGTCGCGGTCCGCCCAGGACGCCGCGGTCGCGCCCCCGAACGACGTCGAGGCGCAGGGCAAGGCCGCCAACGCCGAGAAGATGAACCAGGCCAAGCCGGGGGAGTTCGACAAGGCCGCCTTCATCGCCGCCGTCAACGAGGCGATCGACAAACAGGCGCCGAAGAACCTCGAAGAGGCCGACGAGTTCGGGGACTCGGGCAAGGCCGACCAGATCAAGGAGTCGGTCGACGGCAAGGTCTCGGACGGCAAGGAGTCGTCGGCCGAGGACATCGCCACCACCACCGCGGCCCCGCCCGACACCTCCCAGGCGAAGGAGAAGCAGGTCACGCCGATGACGGCGGACCAGGCCCCCGCCAACCCCGGCGCGCCCAGCGCCGCGGACGCCACCCCGGAGAAACAGCCCCCCGAGGTCACGGACTTCTCCGCGGGCCCCGCCGAGACCAACCAGAAGATGGCCGACGCGGAGGTCACCGAGGAGCAGCTCGCCAAGGGCAACGAGCCGCAGTTCAACGAGGCGCTCTCCTCGAAGAAGTCCGCCGAACAGCACTCCGCCACCGCCCCCGCCCAGGGCCGCGCGGCCGAGAACGCCCAGCTCGACCAGACCAAGGCCGCCGCCGCCCAGGAGGGCGCCAAGGCCATGAACCAGCTCACCCAGACCCGGCAGCAGGCGGGCCGGCAGGTCGACAGCGGCAAGGGCGAGACCAAGTCCAGGGACGAACGGCGCCGCGAAGAGGTCACCGCCAAGCTCCAGAGCGTCTTCGACGCCACCAAGCGGGACGTCGAGGGCACCCTCAAGGGCCTCGACCGGCTGGTCGACGACCAGTTCACGTCCGGGGAGAAGCAGGCCAGGGACGCGTTCACCGCCGACCACGAGCGGCGGATGAAGGCGTACAAGGACAAGCGCTACGGCGGCTTCCTCGGCCCCGCCAAATGGGCCAAGGACAAGCTCCTCGGCATGCCCGAGGAGGCCAACCAGATCTACCAGCACTCCCGCCGGCTGTACGTCGAGAAGATGCGGGGCGTCATCTCCGGCATCGCCGACACCATCGGCCGCGAGCTCGGCAGGGCCAAGGACCGCATCGCCAGGGGCCGCGCGGAACTCAAGGCCGCGGTCGACAAACTCCCCGCCGACCTGCGCCAGTTCGGCCAGGAGGCGGCGGCCGACTTCGCCTCGCAGTTCGACGACCTGGAATCCCAGGTCAACGACAAGTCCCAGGAACTTGTCCAGACCCTCGCCCAGAAGTACACGGAGGCCCTGAACGCCGTCGACGAGGAGATCAAGAAACTCCAGGAGGCCAACAAGGGCCTGGTCCAGAAGGCCATCGACGCGGTCGTCGGGGTCATCCAGACCATCCTGGAACTCAAGAACATGCTGCTCGGCATCCTGGCCAAGGCCGCCTCCGCGGTGATGAAGATCATCAAGGACCCCATCGGCTTCCTCGGCACCCTCGTCCGCGGCATGAGTCAGGGCCTGCAGAACTTCGTCTCCAACATCGCCACCCACCTCCAGACCGGCCTGGTCTCCTGGTTACTCGGCACGGCCGTCAAGGGCGGCATCGAGATCCCCGCGAAGTTCGACCTCAAGGGCATCATCCAGCTCATCGCCTCCCTCCTCGGCCTGACCTGGGACACCATCCGCGCCAAGATCGTCCGCCGGGGCGTCCCCGAACAGGCCATGACCACCGTCGAGTCCTCGGTCCCCGTGGCCGGCGCCCTCGCCAAGGAGGGCCCCGCCGGCGCGGTCGACGAGATCAAACAGGACACCGGCGACCTCAAGTCCCAGATCCTCGACGACCTCAAGTCCTACCTGATCCCCACCGTCATCATCGCGGGCATCACCTGGATCATGTCCCTGCTCACCCCCGCCTCGGCCTTCATCCGGGCGGTCAAGGGCATCATCGACATCGTCACCTTCATCGTGACCCAGGGCGCGCAGATCCTGGAGTTCGTCAACTCCGTCCTCGACGCCGTCATCGCCATCGCCAACGGCGACACGGCCGGCGCCCCCAAACTCATCGAAACGGCCCTCGCCAACTCGATCCCCCTCCTCATCGGCTTCCTCGCCGCCCTCGTCGGCATCGGCGGCCTGGCCAACAAGGTCCGCTCCGTCTTCCAAAAAGTTTCCCGCCCGGTCAACCGCGCGATCGACAAGATCATCACCAGGATCGCCAACGCGGGCAAGAAACTCTGGCGCAAGATCAAGAAAAAGAACCCGGGTAAGGACGACAGTCCGGAGGGAAAGAAGGACCGACTTGATAAAGGGCTGCGCGATGCGGTCAATGCGGTCAACGAACACAATGGCCAAGTGGTGGACGACTCCGACCTCCGCCCGTTGCTCGCTCCAATCAAGAGAAAATATAAATTGACCGAGCTTCGTCCCAAAAAGAGGGCAGAGAAATGGGAGATCTACGGTCGTGTCAACCCGGATGGCGTGGAGTCGACATATGCGGAAAATGTCAAAAAATATGTAGAGGCGATTCCGGGGGAGCTTTCCGGGTATGGGAAAGATCTTTCTGTGAAGATCCGGGACCGCTGGTGGATAGACCAGCTGGAGGAGGCGAAGGCCTGGAACGACATCGGAGTTCTTGACGGCTTCGAGGGGGAGGCTGTCGATTATCTGAGTACAGACATGGTCAAGGGAGATCTCGAAGGTTTCTTCGACAAGGGGAAAAATGGTGGTATTAAGAGAAGGAAAGGGCCGGACTCCGATGAGTTCAAGGGCTACGCTCTCCATGAGTTGAATCCGAATCCCATTCACTCTGTGCGCTCTGGCTTCTATGAGAGGTTGAGCGACAGTGCTCGTGCCAAGCTCAAGGGATCGGCGACTGAGGAGGTAAAGGCGAGTGCCTCCCTGAGCGCGAAGCTTGAAAAATTGGACTTCTCGGAGGATAGGAATTTCGGTCGGTTCTCGTCTCTTCCGGTACCCAAGCGGGAGGTGGATCCGCAATTGAAGGAAGCTGCCGGTGCTGGGAAGATCGGGAAGTTTTTGACTGAGATGGTCACGCCGGGAGAATCGGGGGGCGTCTCGTGGGGGCGCCTCCAGCAGTTGTGGAACGAGAAGGGGGCGGGGGAGAACCCGCATCGAAAGTTCCTGAAGGGGGAGTTCCGCCGATTACAGCCAGGTCACCATGAATGGGTGCCCACGGACATGATGATCCGAATGGTGGAGACGGCTATCGACCAGGGCGCGACACCTCAAAGTATGAGATGGCTAGAGCTTCAAGATAAGCTCCGTTCGTTCACGACTGACGTAATCTGGGAGATACGCCCCTCGGTCGCGGCAGGTGAAATTGAGAGTCATGGGATGGACGCCCATGTCGGCGCTTTCGAGACGCATGCCGGAGACTTCATCTACAACGGGCGTGACAAGAAGTGGCACGACAGCCTTCGGAACTATTTCGAGGATTTTATTGCCGGTAACCGTGATGGCGCGCCCGCAGAATTCCTGGACAAGCTCATTCGGCTTTTGAGGGACGGGAAGTTGATGTGGAACGGGAGTACGGCTGACTTCTCGGAGGAGCAGAAGAACCTTCCGATCAAGGCGGTCTATAAATCCATTCTCATTGATGCAGATCGAGTGGGCGAGGGTGCGCAGCTGGAAAGACCGTTTACTGTAGCGGAGCTTGGGGAAGCACAAGAGCGGGCGTATGCTCGTGTTCTGAATAAGTTTGAATCGCTCTATGAATACTTCTCATCCTAGATGAACCTAGATGTATGGGGGTGGCATGGAAGGCGAAGCTGATCCTGCTTTCGTGAAGGCGATTGCGCATGAGGTGGGCCATCAGGGGCCGTTTTCGCGATCGGATCTCGCGAATATTGACGAACTCTACATCAGGAATGCCAGAAGTCTTGCGGGGATTGAACGCTGCTCTTCGGTGGAGATCCTTATTATCGTAGGATGTGACCCCGTGAGAATCCGTGACCTGGTTTCACTCTCAAGTTTGCGCTCGCTCACCATCAGAGATAGTGGTATCAGTGATCTGCAAGGAATCGCTGAGCTCGCCCTGAGAAGCTTCACCGCGCCCCGGAACTTTATCGGCGACGTCTCAGATCTTCTTTCTTGCGGCCGCCTGCAAAGCGTGGATCTCACAGGGAATCCGCTATCGGAAGATTCCTATTTCGAGGTCATCCCCACTCTGCGTCGAAAATTGCGACAGGTGCAGTACTCCGAAGAGCTTGAATGGCGGGTGACTGTCCACC
Organism: Streptomyces millisiae; assembly: GCF_031845425.1. Taxonomy (NCBI): domain Bacteria; kingdom Bacillati; phylum Actinomycetota; class Actinomycetes; order Kitasatosporales; family Streptomycetaceae; genus Streptomyces; species Streptomyces millisiae. The sequence goes on along the minus strand of NZ_JAVREM010000013.1, from coordinate 40,481 downwards.
TTCATCAACACGGGGTACCGGTTTCTTGTTATGCAAGTGACCGCGGGTACAGGTTGTGCAGGCCCGGGTTGCGCCTAACTGGCTCGCCCGAGTTCGCGCATCCCGTCATCACGGAGGAAGGTGTGCGAGAGCTGTTGCGGGATCCAGAGAGTGCATACCGTTACTTCGACCGTGACGATTTTCTCGTCCCGAGTAACCGTAGTTCTTGAGTGGGTGACGGCGCAAAATTCACCGACAGGGGCTGGGGCTGCCGTGGAAGCCCGCCTGCGCATGGGAAGAAAAGGCGACGCTGGCGAGATTGATTCCGTAATTGACTACGGCAAGCCCAGATCGAAGATCCGCATCCAGAACGGCAGGCGCCTCCTTGGAGGCAACAACATCGGCGCTCCTGCAACCACACGACGCAGCAGCTGGTCGCAAAGTCCATTTTCTCGTCAGTGTGTGGATGTCACTGCGAATTGGGCAGCAGAGCCCCTGTTAGACCTTCGGTCGCATAGAAAAACCGAGCATTTCCCGGAGGGAATCGAGGGTAATGAGTTCTGTCTCCTCCGGAGCATCCTCCGAGAGGTGGCGGGGTGACGTGCCCAGGCTATTCCCCCTGTTTGTTGGGAAAAACCAAGCACACGCTAGAACACCCCAACCCCGGGCCGGCAACTTGAGAGTCAGGTGGATTGGTGCCTGAGCGACGGCGAGCGGGCGACGTGTGCTCAGATCTGTGGCTCGGTGAAGGTCTCGATGGGGCAGCGGGCTCGGCCGGCGCGGGCGATGCGGGTGTCGCTGGTGATGAGCGGGACGCCGAGCCCTTCGGCCAGGGCCACGTAGGTGGCGTCGTACGGCGACAGGTTGCTCCACAGCTCGCGAACGCGCGGCAGCACCGGCATGTGTTCCATCCTCCTGATGGGCAGGAGGGCGAAGGAACCCCAGGCGACGTCGAGTTGGGCGTCGGTCAGCTTCCCGCCGCGGTGGTGGCTGCGCAGCGCCGAGGCGACCTCGACATCCAGCAGGTACGGCGCGGCCAGGCGCTCCGACTCGGCGCGCTTGCGTACTGCCTCACCCACCGGGCCGGCGTCCGCCACGAGATGGACGACGGCACCCGCGTCCACCACGATCACGTGCGCTCACGTCCTGACTCGATGTCGGCGAGCACGTCGCCCGTGGACAGCCGGGCGGTCACCCGCTCCCTGATGCGTGCGATGACGTCCTCGGTGGTCGGGGTCGCCGCCTCCTGCTCCAGCAGGGTCCGGGCGTACGCCTGGAGGGACTGCCGATTTCGGGCGGCTCGTATCTTGAGCTCGGCGAGCGCGTCGTCGGACAGGTCGCGGACGTAGAGAGTGTCCATGCGACTACTTTGGTCGCAGTGCTTGCAGACTGCTAGCAGCTGTGGGGGGACGCGTGCCCGGTGCGACGCATCGCACCGTCTTGGGCCGCGGTGGTGGCTCCGCCGTCGCAGCCGGGGGGATCAGGGGGCGCGGAGTGCCTGGCGGAGGGGGGTCAGGATCGACTGCTCGGGGGTGTGGGTGTCGGCCCAGGTGAAGCGGAACAGGGTGAGGCCGGGGAGCAGGCAGGCCAGGCGGTTCTGGCGGGTGCGGTCGCGGTACAGCGCCTGGGGGGTGGTGTGTGGGCCGGTGCCGTCCGCCTCCAGGGCGACCAGGTGGTGGGGCCAGCCGAGGTCGATGCGGTAGCCGCAACGGTGGTGGGGGTCCCAGATGGGCCATTGGAGGAGGGGCGGGGGCAGGCCGCCGTCCAGGCAGATGAGGCGGATGCGGGTCTCCAGGGGGGACTCGGCGCGGTGGTCGGCCAGGCGCATCCAATCGCGGGCCCGGGGTGCGCCTGGGCGGCCGGAGAGGTGGGAGAGGACGGTCAGGCGGTCAGCCTCGGTCAGCAGTTTCTGGTGGAGGGCGGAGTCCAGGGAGCTGACGGCCGCCTCGCGCGGGAGGTGGAGCAGGAGGTCGGCGCAGGTGCGGGCGGGGGTGGTGAGGAGGATGCCGCGCAGCGAGGTGCGTGCCTCGGGCGGGACGAGGGTGCGGCGGACGCGGAGACCGGGGCGGCCGCGGATCTCGTGGCCGGGTGGGGCCGCGAAGTGCAGGGTGTCGTCGTTGGGCAGGCCCTGGATGTCCAGCAGGCGGGCGGCGGTCGGGCCGGCCGCCACCAGGTGCGGCCCCGCCGTGAGGAGCACGCCCCGCACGCGTGCACGAAGCGACGGGCCGCACGGGTGGTGCCCCACCCAGAAGGTGCCCTTGGCCAGCCGTTGCCAGGTGCCCGAGCGCACCATCCCGCGGATGGTGCCGCGCCCGACACCGGCCTCGTGCAGTTGGGCGGTCGTCAGCACGTGATCCTGACGGGCCGCCAGAGTGCGCACCCGCTGTAGCGTTTCGTTGCGGAGAGTCATGGCCTCACTATGGCTCCCGGCACTGACATTCACCCGTCGTCCGGGCGGCGGTGGACCAGGGTGCCGCGTTGGGGGGTGTCGTCGGCCGGGGAGGTGTCGGGGGCGGTGCTGAGGGGGCGGGGGGTGGTGGCCTCGGCGAGGGTGGTGGCGACCTCGGTGCGGAGGCGGGGGAGGAGGGCGTGGAAGACACCCGGGCACTGGGTCGAGTTGAAGTCGCGGTGGCCGTAGATCTCGGTCGGCGGGATGCCGTAGCGCGCGCAGACGTGGGCGCACAGCAGGGTGAGGGAGCCCCACTGGAGGTCGGGTGGGGTCGCGCCGGCGTGGTAGGAGCCCTCGTTGGAGATCGCGATGGCCTCGAAGTTCTGGCGTCCGCCGGCGGTGTGGGCGCCCAGCACCAGGCCGGTGCCGGTGGTGAGGGTGGCGAGGCTGTGGTGGCGGCCCTCGGTGATCCAGCCGCCGCGGGAGACGACGAAGTGGTAGCCCGTGTCGGACCAGCCGTTGCCGTCCATGTGGAGGTTCTGGACCCGGCGGGCGTGGGCGTGGGCCTGGCCGCGGGAGAGGTCGTCGGTGTTGGCGGTCACCGTGTGGTGGATGACGATCTTGTTGGGGTTGGTCCTGAGGACGCCGATGGTGCGCGCCGGGGGGCGGGCGTTCCAGTCCGCGCAGCTGTCGATCACGGGGTGGACGAGCGACGCCGCTCTGCCCGTGGACGGGAGGACGACGGTGGCGGCGGCGCCGGCGGTGCCGGCCAGCAGGAGGCGGCGGCGGATCGGGTGCGCGTCGGGCACGGTTGCTCCTCTCCGGGGACGTCTCAGTGGTGGAGCAGCTCCAGGTAGGGGCCGAACTCCGAGGCCAGGGTGAGGCGGCCCAGCTTCTGGTACTCGCGTTGGACGGCGTGGATCAGGTCGGCCATGGTGACGGGGCGGTCGGCGGCGGCGGCCAGGTAGGCGGCGGTGACGGCGATGGAGCGGATGTTGCCGCCGGCGAGTTCGAAGGAGGTCGCGCAGAAGTCGAGGTCGAGGTCGTCGGCGCGGGGCAGGGCGGGGCCGAGGCAGCGGTCCCAGAGGGTGCGGCGGTGTTCGGCGTCGGGGAGGGGGAAGTCGATGACGAGGTCGAGGCGGCGGGTGAAGGCGTCGTCGAGGTTGGCGCGGAGGTTGGTGGCGAGGACGGCCAGGCCGTCGAAGGTCTCCATGCGCTGGAGGAGGTAGGCGCTCTCGACGTTGGCGTAGCGGTCGTGGGCGTCCTTCACCTCGGAGCGCTTGCCGAAGATGGCGTCGGCCTCGTCGAAGAGGAGGACGCCGTTGATGCCGGCCGCCTCGGAGAAGATCCGTTCGAGGTTCTTCTCGGTCTCGCCGACGTACTTGTCGACGACGGTGGCGAGGTCCACGGTGTACAGGTCGAGGCCCAGGTCGGCGGCGACGACCTCGGCCGACATGGTCTTGCCGGTGCCGGAGTCGCCGGCGAACAGGGCGGTGACGCCGCGGCCGCGGCCGCCGCCCGGGCGCATGCCCCACTCGCCGAGCACCCGGTCGCGGTGCCGGGCGCGGGCGGCGAGTTCGCGGAGCTGGGCGAGTGGGTCGGGCGGCAGCACCAGGTCGGGCCAGCCGACGGCCGGTTCGACGCGGCGGGCGAGCCGGTCGAGGCCGGCCGCGTTCTGCGCGCGGGCACCGGCCCGCACGTGCTCGGCGCGGAGCACGCCGCCGTCCAGCTCCGCGGTCTGCGCGGCGGCGCGGGCGGCGCGGCCGATCTGGTCGGGGGTCAGGAGGAAGGGCGCGAGGACGTCGGTCACGTCGGGTGCGCCGGAGGGCGGCGGCGGTCCGTCGTAGGCGGCGTGCCAGAGCGCGGCCCGGGCGGCGGGTTCGACCCATGGGGCGTGCAGGAGCAGCGGCGGGCGGGTCGACCAGCCGGCGTCCCAGGGCGCGCGGCCGACGAGGACGGTCGGCGCGCTGAGGCCGGTGAGGGCGCGCAGCACGTCGGACCTGTCGGGCAGCAGCGCGTCGACCGGTCCCGGGACCAGGCCCGCGCCGGTGAGCCGGGCCTCGCGGGCCAGCACCCGCACGGCCTCGGCCGGGTGCGGGTCGCGGGCCAGCCGGGCCAGGTCGACGCCGAGGACGCCGCGCCCCGCGCGGTGGAGCGCGGCGGCGGCCAGCGCGGCGCCGGCGCCGCCCGCGTCCTCCCGCAGGTAGGCGAGCGGGAGGCCGCCGGCGAGGGAGCGGGCCAGCGGCCCCGGGTCGCCGATGTCGGCCGGGGCCGGCCGAAGCGGCGTCAGCAGGTCGGCGACGCGCGGCGCCGGGGTGTCGTCGCCGAGCAGATGGGCCGTGACCCGGTCGGGGACGCGGAGGGAGCGGGCCAGGAAGGGGCGTTCGGCGTCCTCGACGAGGAGCAGGCCGTGGTCGCGCAGCGGCGCCTCGGCGCCGAGCCGGGCACGGGCGCCGGCGTCGGCGGGCGGCACGCCGCACAGGCTCAGCGCCAGGCCGACGGTGGGGCGCCGGCGGGTCACGTCGTCGTTGAGGTAGCCGTAGAACTGCTCGAACCGCTCGTCCAGGTCGGGGAGCAGGGCGATGAGCAGGATCTCGGTGTCGAGGGCGGTGAGGCCGAGGTCCCGGCCGAGGGCGTGCAGCCGGGTGGGCGCGCCCTGGGCCGCGCTCGCCTCGGCCACCGACTCGGTGGCGGCGAGGAGTTCGGCGTCGGCCGGGTCGGGCGCGGCGACCGGGCGGTGGGCGTCGAGGAGGCGGTTGACCGTCTCGTCGCTCAGGTACAGGCCGCGGAACGGGTCGTCGGGGGCCGGGTCCGTCCGCTGCCTGGCGTGCACGGCGCGGCGGACGCGGCGCTCCACGAGGACGGCGCGGCCGAGCAGGTGACGCAGGCCCGGGTCGGTCATTCCCGGGCACCGTCCTGTTCGTCCTCGGCGACGCGGGAGGAGATGCCGGGGCGGGGACGACGGCCCGCCGCCCGGGACCGGTCCGCGCGGCGGGCGGCCGGGTTCGGCACGTCGGGGAGCCTGCCGTAGACGGTCTGCTCCGGGCGGTCGGCCCCGGCCCCGGCTCCGGCTCCGGCCCCGGCCCCGGCCCCGGCCCCGGCGTCGGCGGTGGTGGGGCGGGTGGCCGGCGGGATGCCGGAGAAGCCGAGGCTCAGTCCCTCGTCGCCGACCGGCGGGCCGGCGGCGTAGACCGGCGACTCGGTGACCGGCACGCTGACCACCAGGTCGAGGGAGGGCTTGAGTTCGCCGCCGAGGGCGCTCCACACGTCGGCGAAGGAGCGGTCCTCCGGTGGCGGCAGCGCGATGGTCAGCGGGATGGGGACCACGGCGCCGGCCAGTTCGCCCGTGAGGCGCCCGGGCGGCAGGGACTCGTAGCGCAGCAGGCAGGACAGGAGCGAGGAGAGCAGCCGGTGTTCGTCCTCGGGGCGCCTGGTCCACGCCGTGATGAGGTACGACAGCTTGAAGTAGCGCGGCGGCCGGCGCCGCGACACCACCGTGCCCCGTTCGTCGTACTCGTTGTACAGGCCGCGTTCGCGGCGGCGCATGTCCTCGCGGATGTCGTAGAGGTAGAGGTTCACGGTGGGGGCGTTGACCGTGGCGGCCCAGTCGCGGGTCGGCGCGTCGAAGACCACGTTGACCTGGGAGCCCGCCAGCGCCTCGGTCCTGAAGAGGGCGCGCAGCACCTCGTCCACCTCGTGGATCACCGTTCGTCCGTCCCCTCGCTCAGCCGCGTCCGGAGAAGTCGGGCGGCTGCAGGTTGCCCCGCACCACCAGGAACTCCTCCTCCAGCGGTTCGATGTCGAGGCCCGCCACCTCGGCCCTGAGGGTCCTCGGGCCCGTCTGGTCCCGGCGCATCACCAGCATCTGCGCCTCGAAGGTGCCGTCGTCCGCGACGACCACCGGGGCGCGCGCGGCGGTGAGGCCCGGGTCCCAGGTCAGGTCGACGGTCGCGGCGGGCGGGAAGTCCTCGCCGCGCACGACGGTCACCTCGCCCGGGGTGGCCACCTCGGGGGTGAGCGTGATCTCGGGCTGGAGGACGCGCAGCGGTGCGGTGATCTCGTTGTCGCCGGTGTCGGGGTCGGTCGCCCCGCCGGCGACGGTGGCCTCGGCGCGCACCGTGCCGTCGACCTCCGCGTCGTAGACGGCGGTCTGGGTCACCACCAGGCGGCCGCCGACCGGGATGGTGCAGGGGGCGGCGCGGGTGCAGTCGGAGAGCGCGGTCAGGGTGCGGTCTTCGGCGTCGTCGGCGGCGGGCCAGACGGTGCTGAGCACGACGTCCTCGGCGGGGGTGGGGCCGGCGTTGGTGAGGGTGAAGCGGGCCTCGTTGGCCAGCCCGGTGTAGCCGGGGCTGGGCCTGACGGTCGCGGTGACGGCGACGTCGGCCTCGTCCGGCGGCGGCTCCTCGGAGGGCGGCAGGATGGTGAAGGTGGCGGTGTCGGTTCCGGTGTTGCCCGAGGAGTCGGTCGCGGTGCAGGTCACCTCGGTGGTGCCGACGGGGAACCGGGAGCCGGGCTCGGGGTCGCAGACGACGGGCAGTTCGCCGTCGACCGCGTCCTCGGCGACGGGGACGAACTCGATGGTGGCGCCGTCCTCGGCGGGGGCCTGGACGGTGATGTCGTCGACGATGACGACCGGGGCGGTCACGTCCTCGACGACGATGGCGATGATCTGCCGGAAGTCCGGGTCGGTGCCGGGCTCGGGCTCGGGTTCGGTCCCCGGCCCCGCGTTGTCGTCCCCGTCGGGGTCCTCGCCGTCGGGTCCGGTGTTGTCGTCCCCGTCCGGTCCGGCGTTTCCGTCGGGCCCGGCGTTGGCTCCGTCGGGGTCCTCGCCGTCGGGTCCGGTGTTGTCGTCCCCGTCCGGTCCGGCGTTTCCGTCCGGTCCGGCGTTGGTCCCGTCGTTGTCCTCGCCGCCGGGGCCGCCGCCGGGGCCGCCGTCCGCGTCGCCCTCGCAGGCGTCGTGGGAGCCGCCGATCAGGCCGCCGAGGAGGCCGCCGATCAGGCCCACGTTCTCGTTCTCGTCGACGCCGCCGACCAGCCCGGCCGCCAGGCCGACCACGGCGGCCTCGCAACCGTCCGGGCCGCCCGAGACGCCGACCACCGCCCCCGCCGCGACGCCCGCCAGTGCGCCGCCGTCCTCGCCCTGCACGGCGCCGCCGACGACCCCGGCGACCACCGCTCCGCCGCCGGCGGCGTCCTCACCGCCCGCGTCGCCCTCGACCGCGCCGCCGCCCGTCAACAACCCGCCGTGCACGCTCCCGTGTCCGTCGCCGGGCCCGTCGCCGTGCCAGTGTCCCCGGCCGCGCGTGGCCTGGTACGCCTCCGCCAGCTCCTCCGGCGTCGGTTCGCCGTTGGGCGGCCGGCCGTCCAGCAGGAACTGGACGGTGCAGTTGAGCACCGAGCCCTCGGCCGCGGACTCCGCGACCTCGATCGCCTCCTCGAAGGTGGCGACCTCCCCGCTGGTCACCGTCCGGCTCGCCGGGCCGAGGGTGACGGTGAGGGCGGGGTCGCAGGCGATCAGCTCGTGGCCGACGGTGGTGGGGAGGTTGGTGAGCCCCGCCGTGACGGTCGCGCTCACCTCCGCGGAGTCGATGTCGGGGAAGAGCCGGCCGCCCGTCGCGCCGGTGACGGCCGTCCCCTGTCCCGGCTCGTGTGGCGGCTCGGTCCCCCAGTCGGCGGTGCCGTCGCCGTCCAGGCCGTCGCCGATGTCGGTCGCCACGTCCACGCCGAGGACCCGGACACCCGCCGCGGTGAGCACGTCGATCGCGTCGTCCAGGGAGTGCCCGGCGCTGGGGTCGTGGCTCGACGCGTCGCCGACCAGCACGATCACGGGGCTCGCGGCGGCGCGGAACCCGCCGGCCGCCCCGCGTCCCAGCTGCCACAGCGCGTTGATCCAGTCCTCGGCGGGGCCCGGGCTGAACCCGCCCCGGTCGGCGGTGAGGCGGTCCACCCCGTCCCGCACCGCGGCCAGGTCGTAGGTCAGTCCCTGAAGCACCTCGAACGCCCGCGCCCCGTCCACCTCGGCGTCGCCGTAGACCGCCACCGCGAAGCGGGAGTCCGGCTGCCGCTCGCGCACGGCGCCGGTGATGGCGTCGAGGTTCTCCCGCACGTTCTCGATGGTCGGCGCCATGCTCTCGGTGCCGTCCACCAGCAGCACCACTTCCGGCCTCGGCGGCACCACCGGCGTGCGGACCGTCGCCTCCGCGGTCAGCGAGCCGCCGGGGCCGAGCTCGGCCGCCAGTTCGGCGGGGGCGACGCCCGGCTCGTCGTGGTCCTCGGCGTTCACCATCGATCCCGAGGTGACCACCAGCGTCAGCAGCAGGACGCCGGCCAACAGCGGACCGAGTGTGCTGGGCCGCCGGACGGCCCTGCCGAGACCGCTCAACTGACCCTGCCGGATGCGCTCGAACCCCCGCACAGAACACCCCATTCGAGATCGGCGTGCAGACGTCCACCGTCGCCCGGCGCGGCCGATCGCGCAGTGGGGACGCAGCCAGACCTTCGGGAACGGCCCCCTGCACGAAAGGGCGGGCACCCGGTCGTGAGGGACCGGGTGCCCGCCGCGTGTCGGTTCTGGCTCGGGACGGAGCGGACCGACCAGGCGTCAGATGAGGCCCTGGCGGAGCGCGTACGCCACGGCGTGCGAGCGGTTGCGCAGGTTGAGCCGCGTCATCACGGCGTGCAGCACGTTCTTGATGGTGCGCTCGGAGTAGGAGAGCTTCAGCGCGATGTCAGCGGTGTCGTACCCCTCGGCCACCAGGCGCAGCACCTCGATCTCGCGGGCGGACAGACCCATGAAGTTCAGGCCCCTGGGCTCCAGGATCTGCCCCTGGACGCGGCCGACCTGGGCGAGCAGGTTGCCCAGCAGGTCGGGCGGCACATATCCCTCGCCCTTCGCCACGGCGCCGATGACCTGGACCATGCGCTCGGGCGTGGCCTCGGCGCGGCGGACCACCCCCACGAAGCCGCACTCGGCGGCGTTGACCAGCTGCAGCTCGTCCACGTGCGTCACGATCAGCACGCCGCGCGCCGAGGTGCCGCGCTGGATCTGCCGGAGCAGGCGGAGTACGTCGTCGTCGACGGTGTCCACGACCACCACGACGACCTGTGCGGGTTCGACGCCGTCCCGCTCGGCGAGGCGGATCTCGGGTCTGGTGCGGAGATGGCTGGCGACCCCGGCCCGGGATATGGGGTCATTGGCGTGCAGATCGACCAGGACGCGCTCCGACGTAGCGCTGTGGTTCACGTGCTTGTCCCCCAATCACGTGTTACTCCCTGAAAAGAGGTGACGTGTTCTCGTACACGTGTTTCCCGCGCCCCATCACCCCGGCGCGCCACTCCCCACCACTTGGTTCCCCGACAACCATAAAAACTGGTGGGGAAGCTTGACGATGGCTCAGAGCGCACGCCTCATTGCCCAAAAGTGTTCCTTTACAGCCGCTGTGCCCGGTGCAAGACCCCCGTACGGTCCGGGACATGACGATTTCGGCGAGCTTGGCTGAATCCTCCGTCACCGTCGAACCCGGTGCCGAGGAGCGTGTCGGGGTGCGGGTGCTGAACTCCGGCGACACCGTGGAGGAGGTCAGGTTCGAGGTGGTCGGGGCCTGCGCCGCCTGGGCCACGGTCGAGCCGGACAGCCTCTCGCTCTACCCGGGCCGCTCCGACACGGTCTTCGTGACGCTGCGTCCCCCACGCGGGCCCGAGGTCCCGGCGGGGCGCACGGTGTTCGGGGTGCGCGTCGTGCCGACGAGCGAGGCGAGCGAGACGGTGGTCCCCGAGGGCGACGTCACCGTGACGCCCTTCACGGAGGTCGCGGGCGAGCTGGTGCCGCGCAGCTCGCACAGCGCCTGGCGCGGCCGCCACAAGGTCGCGGTGGACAACGTCGGCAACGTGCCGGTGCAGGTCGCGCTGACCGGCCAGCAGGGCACCGAACGCGCGCGGCTGGCGTTCGAGCCGCAGGAACTGGAGATCCCGCCGGGGGAGGCGAAGTTCGGGCGGCTCACGGTGCGGCCGACGGCCCGGGTGTGGCGCGGGTCGCCGGTCACCCACCCGTTCCAGGCCGTCGTGCAGCCCAGGGTCGCGGAGGGCGAGACCGCGCCCCCGCCGCTCGTCCTGGACGCCGCGTACGAGCAGCAGCCGATCCTGCCGAGCTGGCTGCCCCGCGCGCTGCTGGCGGCCGTGGTGGTGGCGGGGCTGCTGGTCGGCCTCTGGTACTCGGTGCTGCGTCCCACCGTGGAGTCGGCGGCCCGGGAGGCCATCACGCCCGAGGTCGTCGACGCGGCGCAGAACGAGGCGGCCGCCGGTGGCGGCCAGTCCGGCGGTGGTGCGGACGCCGGCGCGGATGCCGGCGCGGGCGCCGACAGCGGGGGAGCGGCGCCGGCCGACGGCGGGCAGGAGCCGGCCGCGGGCGGCGGCTCGGGCGACCAGACGGGCGGGCCGGGCGGGCCCGGCGGCTCGGGCGGCGAGGGGACGATGTCGACGCCGACCAGCGACCGGCTCGAGATCCAGGACGGCGTGGGCGGCGACCCCACCGAGGGCACCGTGTACGAGGTGCCCGAGGGCGGCATCTTCGAACTCACCGACATCGTGGTCCAGAACCCGCAGGGCGACGCCGGCTCCCTGGTGATCTCCAGCCAGGGCGAGTCGCTGCTGAGCCTGGCGCTGGAGAACTTCCGCGACTCCGACTACCACTTCGTCTCGCCGATCGCGGTGCCCGCCGGGGGCGCCATCAACGTCTCCCTCGACTGCCGGGAGGTCGGCTCGCCGGTCGCCGCGCCGTCGCCCGCCCAGTGCTCGGAGGCGGTCTTCATCAGCGGGATGCTGCGCACGAGCTGACGGCGCGCGGGCCGGCGACGGGGCCGCTCAGGAGGAGGGTTCCGTCTCCTCCTCCTCGGCGGACTCGTCCGCCGCGGCACGCTGCACGAAGTCGCCCTGCACGTCCGCCGGTTCCTCGTCCTCGCCCTCGTTCTCGCTCTGCCGCTGCACGGCCGCGGTCGCGCCGGCCGGCGCTACCGCCTCAGCGGTGGGGGCGGCGGGCAGGGGCTCCGACATCGCCCGCTCGGCGTTGGCGGCGGCCTCCTGCTCGAAGCGGTCGGACGGGTCGCTGACGCGGATGCCGCCGGGCGCCTCGGTGCCGTCCACGGGCCCGTTGCGCTGTTGGATCACGTGGGTGAGCTCGTGGGCGAGGGTGGTCCGCCCCTGGTGCGAGCCCGGGTCGTAGGCGTCGCGCTGGAAGACCACGTCGTTGCCGACCGTGTAGGCCCGGGCGCCGACCTCGCGCGCCGACTCGTGCGCGGCCGGGCCGGTGTGCACCCGCACGTCGGAGAAGTCCGCGCCGAGCCTGGCCTCCATCTCGCCGCGCGCGTCGGTGTCCAGGGGTTCGCCGCCGGAGGCGAGGACGTCGTGCACCGACGAGCGCCCGGAGCCCTCCGCCTCGTCGTCCCGCTCCCGCTGGAACACCGACCCGACCGCGCCGTTGCCGACCGTCCGCTGGAGGGCGCTCATGCCGTGCCGACCCACCACCTCCGGTCGGCCGGTGACGGCCGCGCGCAGCAGGTGCGGCAGCTCGGCCGGGGTGTCGAGCGCTCCCGGAGCGTGCCGCTGCCGGGGGGACTCGTCGTGTTCGTGCTGCGGTTCGCGCTCGTGTGCGTGCATCTCGTTCTCCCCTCGACCTCAAGCGTGCGGCGCGGCGACGGCGACCGTCCAGGCCGGGCGGCGGCCGGCGGAGGCAGAGTGCGCTGCCCCAACGGGCAGCCCGGCGCGGCGCCTTGGGGGCCCGGCCCGCCCCGCCGGGGTGTACCCAGCACCACCCCACGGTGGCGTGCTGACCGGCTCGGCCCGGGCCGGGCGCGGCGGCAGAGTGGTGCCCATGATCGAGACGATGCCGGCGGGCGCCGCCGTGAAGTACCAGGGAACCTCCAGCCGCTTCGGGCGCGAACTGGCCTATCTGCTCGCCGGACTGCCGGTGGGCGTGGCCGCCTTCGTGGTGGCCGTCACCGGGTTCTCCCTCGGGCTCGGCGGCCTGGTGGCCGTCTTCGGAGTGCCGGTGCTCGCCGGCACGCTGGCCGCGGCGCGCGGCTTCGCGCGCGGCGAGCGGGCGCGGGTGGCCGCCGTCAGCGGGCGCGCGCTGCCGGAGCCGAGCTACCGGGAGCCGCGCGGCACGGGCCTCGGGCGCATGTGGCGCGCGCTGGGCGATCCGCAGGCGTGGCGCGACTGGACGCACATGGTGGTCGCGCTGCCGGTGCGGCTCATCACCTTCAGCCTCGCGGTCGCCTGGACGGTGGGCGGGCTGGGCGAGCTCTGCTACGGCCTGTGGTCCTGGTCGCTGCCGCGCGACGGCGGCGAGGAGGGGCTGCTTGACCTGGCCTTCGGCATCGACTCCACCGCCGCCGACATCGCGTTCAACACGGGCGTCGGGGTGCTGCTGCTGGCCACCGCCGTCCCGATGGTGCGAGGGCTGGCCGCGCTCCAGGCCGGGATGGCACGGGCCCTGCTGGTCCGCGCCTGAACGCGCCGCGCGGTCAGCCGGTCCTAGCGGGCCGGCGTGACCGCCGGCAGGCGGTTGACCGACGGCCGGTGGCGGTAGGAGACCACCGCCACGACCGCCAGCAGCGGCCCCCAGAAGGCCATCGGCGTGTACACCGCGGTCATCACCCAGTAGGCGGTGCCCTGCGGCGCGTCGGCCCCGCCCATCATGTCCGCCGCGTTCCACGTGAGGACGGCCCGCACCGACAGCAGCGTCAGGAGCGTCGCGCCGGTGATCGCCGGGAGGAACGACGCCAGCGGCGGGATCCGCCGACCGCCGAGCCACGGCACCCGGCCCGGCACCACCCGGCCCCACGGTCTGACGAGGCCCAGCGTCAGCAGGGCCACGCCCTCCGAGACGACGGACAGCCCGATCAGGTAGCACGCGAAGCCCGGCGATATCTCGCTCGGGTGCAGCCCGGAGCCCTCCGCGAAGCCGAGCGGCACGCCGAACGCCCCGGCGACACGCCACAACCCCGCCGGCAGCGGGGTCAGGGCCGTGACATGGGCCAGCGCGGGCAGCCAACGGGGTTGCATGACGACCTCCGGGAGGACGGCGACGGGCCGGGTCGGAAAGTCGACCCGGCCCTCAGCGTCTCCCGGGGTACCGGGGCCCGGCGTCAGCCTTCGGGATACGCCACGTCAGCATCGGGAGTGGCAACCCGTCAGACCGGAGGATGAGCCGCCGCCGGTCAGGCGAGCCGCGCCGAGGCCCGGCGGTCGGCCCGGGCCCGGCCCGTGGCGTAGAGGGTGATGCCGGCGGTGGTCAGCAGCGCGGTCAGCGCGAAGGCGACCAGGCCCGACCAGTCGGCGGCGTGGTAGATCACCGCGCCCGTGGTGCCGCCCAGGCTCGCGCCCAGGTAGTAGGCCACCTGGTAGAGCGCCGACGCCTGCGCCCGGCCCTCGGTCGCCGCGCGGCTCACCGAGCCGGAGGCCACCGCGTGCCCGAAGAAGAAGCCGCCGGTGATCAACACCATGCCGATCAGCACCAGCGCCAGCTGGTCCGAGAGGGTCAGCAGCAGGCCGGCCGAGACCGTGGTGATCGCCGCGTAGAGCGCGCCGCGCCGGCCGAGGCGCTCGATCATCGGCCCGGTGGCGGAGGCCGAGCCCGTGCCGACCAGGTAGATCACGAAGACCGAGCCGGCGAGGCCGGCCGAGAGGCCGAACGGCTCCTCGACCAGGCGGAAGCCGATCACCGTGTAGACCGCGCTGAACGCGGACATCAGCAGCATCCCGATCGCGTACAGGCGCAGCAGCAGCGGCCGCGACAGGTGCGCCCGCACCGCGCCGAGCAGCACGCGGGGCCGGAGCGGCGCCGGGCGGAAGTTCCGGCTGCGCGGCAGCAGCACCCGGTAGACGACCGCCGAGACCAGACCCATCACGGCCACCGCGGCGAGCGCGGCGCGCCAGCCGAAACCGTCGGACACCCAGCCGGTCAGCACCCGGCCGACCATGCCGCCCACGCTGTTGCCCGCGATGAACAGACCGACCGCGCCGACCGTGGCCCGCGAGTCCAGCTCCTCGGAGAGGTAGGCCACCGCGGAGGCCGGGATGCCGGCGATCGCCGCGCCCTGCAGCGCGCGCAGCGCCACCAGGGTGCCCAGGTCGGGCGCGAACGGGATGACCAGCGCCAGCGCCACGGCCACCCCGACCGAGACGGTCATCATCCGACGCCGGCCGAACCGCTCGGAGAGCGCGCTCAGCGGCAGCACCGCCACGGCCAGGCCGATGGTGGCGGCCGAGACGGTCCAACTGGACGCGTCGGCGCCGACCGCGAAGGCGGCCGCGATGTCGGGCAGCAGGGCCTGGGTGGAGAACAGCATGGCGAAGGTGGCCAGGCCGATCGCGAACAACGCGAGGTTGATGCGGATTCGCGAGGGGGGACGCTCGTCGTTCATGGTGATGGTCGGGGACGGCGCGGACGAGGCCCCCGCGGTGGCGGGAGCCTCGACTAGATCAGTGGGCATGCCACAAAAGTAGATCGGCCGATCTGATGCGTCCAATGCACAGATCTGCGAAGATCGATCCACCAGTGCATCAGTGAAGGTGAGGGGTGTGCGTGTCATCGATCGGCAACGAAGAAGACATCACCGTTACACCGGTCACACCCGGCCGCGCCGACATCTCGCCTGAGTCCTGGGCCGCGTTGCTCACGCCGCGGCTGGCGCAGTTCGTCGCCGTCGCCCGCCACGAGCACGTCACCCAGGCCGCCCGCGGCCTCGCCGTCCCGCAGTCCACGCTCAGCCGCGCCATGGCCCGCCTCGAGGAGGACCTCGGCGTGGCGCTGCTGGCCCGGCACGGCCGCCGGGTCTCCCTGACCCCGGCGGGCCGGGCGTTCGCCCGCTCCGTCGAGCGCGCGCTCGGCGAGGTGGAGCGGGCCGCCGAGTCGGTGCGTACCGACGCCGATCCGGCGGCCGGCAAGGTGGCCTTCGGCTTCCTCCACACCATGGGTCCAGAGACGGTGCCCGAGCTGATCCGCGAGTTCCGCGAGGACCACCCGCGGGTCAGGTTCGCGCTGGTGCAGAGCTACGGCGAGGACATGATCGAGCGGATGCGGGCCGGCGAGCTCGACCTCTGCCTCACCTCGCCCGTGCCGGAGGCGCCCGACCTGGTCACCAGGCGCCTGGACGAGCAGCGGCTGCACCTCGTCGTCCCGGCCGGCCACCGGCTCGCCGGTCGGCGCCGGGTGCGGTTGGCCGAGGCGGCCGACGAGCCGTTCGTCACCCTCGAACCCGGGTACGGGCTGCGGAGGTTGACCGAGGAGCTGTGCGAGAAGGCCGGCTTCAGGCCGCGCGTCGCGTTCGAGGGCGAGGAGCCGGAGACGCTGCGCGGCCTGGTCGCGGCCGGCCTCGGCGTCGCGCTGCTGCCGCCGCCGACCGTGGCCAGGCCGGGCGTCGTCGAACTCTCCGTCACCGCGCCGCGCGCCGCCCGCCAGATCGGCGTCGCCTGGCTCGCCGGCCACCCGGACACCCGCCCGGTCGCCGACTTCAAACGCTTCCTCCTCGGCCGCCGGGGCCGACTGACGTCGGCCCCAATGGCCGGCCCGCCCGGGCCTGGCGGCCCGGACCGGCCATGACGACCGCCATGCGACGCTCGGCCAGCCGCCCCGGGCCTGGCGGCCCGGGGCCCGCGCGCGCCTGCGGCACGGAGCGCGGCCGGGCCTGGCGGCCCGGAACCGCTGGCGAGACGGGCGTTGCGTGCCTGCGGCGCGTGGCCTGCGCGCGCCTGCGGTGCGGGCGGGCCTGGCGGCCCGGAAGGGCCGGTGAGGGCGCGCGGGGCGCCGGTGGTGCCCGGCCGGTTGCCTCGGGCCTGGCGGCCGGGACCTGCTGGCGGCGCGTAGCCGGTTGGGCTCGGGCCTGGCGGCCCGGAACCGCTGGTGAGGGGGCGTCCTCGCGCCCCTGCGGCGCGTGGCCGGTCGGCCAGGTGAGGCGCGCCTGGCGGCCCGGACCGGCCATGACGGGTACCCGCGGAGCGCGGCCGGTTCGCCAGGCTGTTGTGGCCGCCGCAGGTGTCGCGTGGTGTGGCCGGGAGGCCAGCCGCTGAGCGTCGCGGGGGACCTTCGGTGTGCCGGTGTGGCGTCGTAGCGGGTGCTGGGCCGCAGGCCCGGCGCGAGGCTCGCCGGCTGGCGGCGGCCGTTGTGGCCGCCGCAGGTGTCCCGTGGTGTCGCGTGGTGTGGCCGGCAGGCCGGGCGCCGTGGGCGCTCTTCGGCATGCCGGGGGGCGTCGCGGGGGCCGGGCCGCAGGCCCGGCGCGGGATGCGCCGGATGGCGGCGGCGCGCGCCGACCGTCGGTTGTTGTGGTCGCCGCGGGGGTCGCGCCGCGTGGCGGTAGGCCGCCAGGCCGGTGTCGCTACGCGCGTAGGCGTGGGGGCGTATCGTGCCGGCATGACGACGCTCAGCCCGAATCCGAGTGAGGCCCCGCTGGCAAGCGAGACGCAGATCAGGCGTGCGCCCAAGGTGTTGTTGCACGACCATCTCGACGGTGGGCTGCGGCCCGCGACGATCGTCGAGCTCGCCGCCGCGCAGGGGTACGAGCGGTTGCCGGAGACCGATCCGGAGCGGCTGCGGGAGTGGTTCCGGGAGGCCGCCGACTCCGGGTCGCTCGTGCGGTATCTGGAGACCTTCACCCACACCTGCGCGGTGATGCAGAGCCGTGAGGCGCTGGCGCGGGTGGCCGCCGAGTGTGTCGAGGACCTGGCCGCCGACGGCGTCGTCTACGCCGAGGTCAGGTACGCGCCCGAGCAGCACCTGGAGGGTGGGCTCAGCCTGGAGGAGGTGGTCGAGGCCGTCAACGAGGGCTTCCGGGAGGGGGAGCGGCGCGCCGCGGCCGAGGGGCGGCGGATCCGGGTCGGGGCGCTGCTGACCGCGATGCGGCACGCGGCCCGCGCCCTGGAGATCGCCGAACTCGCCAACCGCTACCGCGACCTGGGGGTCGTCGGCTTCGACATCGCCGGTGCCGAGGCCGGCTTCCCGCCCACCCGGCACCTGGACGCGTTCGAGTTCCTGAAGCGTGAGAACAACCACTTCACCATCCACGCCGGCGAGGCGTTCGGGCTGCCGTCGATCTGGCAGGCCCTCCAGTGGTGCGGCGCGGACCGGCTCGGCCACGGGGTGCGGATCATCGACGACATCCAGGTCGCCGAGGACGGTTCGGTGAAGCTCGGGCGGCTCGCCGCCTACGTGCGCGACAAGCGGATCCCGCTCGAACTCTGCCCGACCTCCAACCTCCAGACGGGCGCCGCCGCATCCTATGCCGAGCACCCCATCGGGCTGCTGCGCCGGCTGCGCTTCCGGGCCACCGTCAACACGGACAACCGGCTGATGAGTGCGACCAGCATGACCGGTGAATTCACCCATCTGGTCCGGACATTCCGTTACACGTTGGACGATCTCCAGTGGTTCACGGTCAATGCGATGAAGTCCGCGTTCATTCCTTTCGATGAACGTCTCGCCATGATCAATGACGTCATCAAACCTGGGTATGCGGCGCTGCGTTCCGAATGGCTGTTCTCCCATCCGGTCGGCGTACCGTCCTGACCTGCGGCGACGCGCAGTCGGGTGTATTTCGGCGGCGCCCGGTACGACATGTGGGGCCGGCCGGGTTACGGGTAGCGGCGCGCATTTCGATTCATTGCGAGGGCGGTGCCGCAGTGGCTACCTTCACCTCGCCGCTGGAACCCACCGCAACCCACTCGAGGACGAGAATTCTGATGAAGCAGTCAACCGTGAAGACCCTGGGCGCGGCCGCGCTCGGTGCCGCCATCGCCGCGTCCGCCGCCGGCGCCGCCA
The DNA here is from genome assembly GCF_031845425.1 of Streptomyces millisiae. Lineage (NCBI taxonomy): Bacteria > Bacillati > Actinomycetota > Actinomycetes > Kitasatosporales > Streptomycetaceae > Streptomyces > Streptomyces millisiae. The sequence goes on along the minus strand of NZ_JAVREM010000013.1, from coordinate 22,305 downwards.
CCGCCGCGAACCTGGAGGGCCTGCAGTCGACCGCCGGTGACGTGGTGCGCACCCTGCCCGCCGACACCGCGACCGACATCCTCCCGGATGGCGCGGGCAACGTCGTCGAGACCGGGGGTCAGCTGATCGAGGGCGGCTCCGACGTCCTGCCGCTGGCCGGCGACACCCTCTCCCACACCACCGGCGCCGGCAGCGCCCTGGACTCCGTGGACGGCCTGCTCGGCGGGGTGCCGCTCGGCGACCCGAACAGCCTCGACCTCGGGGACGCGCAGGACGTGGTCGGCCCGGTCGGCCAGGTGGTCGGCAGCACCAACCTCCTCTGATCTTCGGCGACTTCGGCGATCCACAGCGAGCGCACGCGGGCCGCACCCCAGCGGGGTGCGGCCCGCGCGGCGTGCGGTGGGTCCCGTCAGGCCCGGGAGGAGGCCATGGCCAGCTCACGTTCGGCGCGCGCCCGGCGGCGGCCGGGGCGGGGCGCCGGCGCGGGCGCCGCCCGCCTGGCGGCCGACGAGGCGGAGGAGGTTGGCGGCGCCGACCGCCGTCGCGCCCGGGCGGACTCGGGGCCCGGCGTCGGGGCCGCGGGGCCGCGCAGCAGCCGGGAGCGCAGCAGGCCGTAGCCCAGCTGGTGGGCGACGGCGATGCCGAGCGCGTTGAGGATGGCCGTGTCCACGTCGGCGGTCCGGCTCGGCACCAGCGACTGGCAGAACTCGATGGCCAGCGCGATCATCGCGCCGGCGAAGACCGTGCGGCACAGCGACGCGAGCCGGGGGCCGCCGAGCCGCCGGCCGAGCAGCGGCAGCAGCACGCCGAGCGGCGCCAGACGCAGCATGCCGGCGCCGAGCGCGGGCAGGGCCACCTCAGGCCCGCGCCGCAGCTCGGCGCGGATGGTGGCGAGCGGCTCGACATTGGCCGGCGACACCCAGAGCACCGCGAGCGGGCGCAGGGACAGATAGGCCGTCAGCGCCAGGTAGAGGGTGAGGAGGACGAGAGCCGTCATCCGGGCACGAGGGCTGATGGCGGGCCCGGAGGAGCCCACTGGATGATGCTGCACGCACACCAGGACGCGACCTCGCGGGGCCCGGTTCCGCCGCACCGGTGTGACCTGCGTCTACCCTTCGGTGATCGGCGGCACGAGGCCCGGGGTGCCGGTGCCCCACATCGCGGTGCTGCACCGGTACCGCTTGGGCTGCCCGCCGTGTGGGGAGTCGACGGGGCCGCCGAGCATCACGGTGCTGCCGTCGCCCAGCGAGTCGCTGTGCGCGAAGGTGCAGACGATCTGGCCCAGGGCGGCGGCCGGCAGGTCGCTCGGCCGCTTGTTGAGCCGCAACGCCTCGGCCGGGTCGTTGGCCGCCGGGCCCGACACCTCCAGGTCGTCCGGCACCTCGCTGCTGAAGCCGGCGGCGCGCTCCTGCCGGGCCGGGTCGCTCTGCAGCTCGTCGAGCAGCGCGGTGGCCACCTCGACCCGGTCGGTGGGGTCGGCCGGGAGCTCGATGGCGCGCTGCACCGCGTTCACCCGGGAGCCGCAGACCAGGTAGACCTCGGTCCGCGCCTCCGCGGTGCCCTCCTCGGCCGGCGCGTCGCAGGTGGTGCGGGTGGGCGCGGGACCGGCGTCGACCGGGACGTCCGTCGACCTGATGCCGCAGGCGGCCAGGGCGAGCAGGGCGAGAGCGGCCACGGCCGAGCTGAGGGCGCCGGTTCCCCGGCCGCGGTTCGGACGTCTGGCGGTGCCCGTCACCTGGTCTCCTTCCCCTCGCCGCCGGATGCCGGCGCGGTGGTCGGCGGCTCGGTGGCCGTGCGCTGCCGGGGCACGTCCCCCGCGTCCGGCTCGGCCTCGGTCACACACTCGGCGTCGGCCTCGGCGTCGGCCTCGGTCTCGCCGGGCTGGCCGGCGTCGCGCGGCAGCCGCAGCGTGAAGACGGCACCGCCGCCCGGGGCGTTGCGCGCGCTGATCTCGCCGCCGTGCAGGTGGGCGTTCTCCAGCGCGATGGACAGGCCGAGCCCGCTGCCGTCCGAGCGCGGCCGGGAGGCGCTGGCCTTGTAGAAGCGGTCGAAGACGTGCGGCAGCACGTCCTCCGGGATGCCGGGGCCCCGGTCGGCGACCTCAAGGACCACCTCGTCCCGGCCGTCCCTGGTGTCCTCGGTGACCGTGACGCGCACCGGCGAGCCGCCGTGCTTGAGGGCGTTGCCGATCAGGTTGGCCAGGATCACGTCGAGCCGGCGCGGGTCGAGCCGGGCGATGACGCCGCGCTCCGCCGCCACCTCGACGGCGTCCAGCCAGGCGCGGGCGTCGATGCAGGCGGTCACCTGGTCCGCGATGTCGACGTCGTCCAGCACCATCTGGGCGGTGCGGGCGTCGAAGCGGGTGACCTCCATCAGGTTCTCCACCAGGTCGTTGAGCCGCCTGGTCTCGCTGACCACCAGCTGCACGGCGGGCGCGATCATGGGGTCGAGGCTGTCGACCTCCTCCTCCAGCACCTCCGTCATGGCGGTGATCGCGGTCATCGGGGTGCGCAGCTCGTGCGACATGTCGGCGACGAAGCGGCGGCTCGCGGCCTCCCGGTTGCTGAGGTCGCGGACCTGCCGCTCCAGGGACTCGGCCGCGCTGTTGAACGTGCGGGTGAGGTGGGCCAGCTCGTCGGCGCCGCGCACCTCGAGGCGGGTGTCGAGCCGGCCCTCGCCGAGCCGCTGCGCCGCGTCGCTGAGCCGCTGCACCGGGCGCAGCACCATCGTCGCGGCGGCCTGGGCCAGCAGCACCGAGCCGATGACGGCCAGCGCGGTGGCGAAACCGAGTGACCAGGCGAGGGAGTTGAGGTCGTCGCGCTCGGGCGCGAGCGAGGTGAGGGTGTAGGCGGTCGGGCCGCCCTCCAGGACCCGGGTGCCGCCGATCAGGTAGGGGTCGCCGTCGAGCGAGACCCGCTGCCAGTAGAGGTGGTAGGGCGCGTCGGGGGTGTCGTCGTCGCGCCGCTCGTGCACGGCCTCGATCAGCGCGGTCGGCACCATGTCGAGCTTGAAGACCGTGGGGTCGGACTCGACCGTGCATATCGGGCCCTCGGACTGGTCGTCGACCAGCACCACCTGGTAGTTCATGGTGTTGTTCGCGACGGCCGCGGCCATGCCGCGCAGGTCGTCGCAGGTGGCGTTCTCCGGCAGGGCGCCGGCGTGGTCGCCGAGCGACTTGCGGAAGTCGTTGAGCGCCGCGTTCTGTGCCCGGGTGAGCACCGCGTCCCGGGTGAGCCAGTAGGCGATGCCGGACACGGAGACGGCCGCCACGAGGGCGACGAGGGCGAAGACCGTGACCAGCCGCAGCCGCAGGCTGGGCAGTTTCCGCATCCGGCGCAGCCAGCCGCTCACCCGCTCCCTCACGAAGGCGCGTCCAGCCGGTAACCCACGCCGCGCACGGTGCGGATCAGCTTGGGCGAGGAGGGGACGTCCTCCACCTTGGCGCGCAGCCGCTGCACGCAGGCGTCGACGAGGCGCGAGTCGCCCAGGTAGTCGTGCTCCCAGACCAGCCGCAGCAGCTGCTGCCGGGAGAGCGCCTGCCCGGGGCGGCGGCTGAGCTCCAGCAGCAGCCGCAGCTCGGTCGGGGTGAGCTGGAGGTCCTCGCCGTTCTTGGTGACGGTCATGGCGGCCCGGTCGATGACGATGGTGCCGAAGGTCGCCGAGTCGTTGGCCTCCCGCTCCCCGCGCCGCATCACGGCGCGGATCCGGGCGTCGAGGACGCGGCCCTGGACGGGCTTGACCACGTAGTCGTCGGCCCCGGACTCCAGGCCGACAACGACGTCGATGTCGTCGCTGCGCGCCGTCAGCAGGATGATCGGCAGCTGGTCGGTGCGGCGGATCCGCCGGCACACCTCGAAGCCGTCGATACCCGGCAGGTTCACGTCCAACACGATGAGATCCGGCCGCTGTTCGCGCAGGAGCTTCAGGCCGTCCTCACCCGTCGCGGCGGTCACCACACGGTGTCCCTGACGAGTCAAGCTCATCTCCAGGGCCGTGCGGACCGCCTCGTCGTCCTCGATCAGCAACAGGAAAGCCACCGGCTCATTGTGTCGTATGGACCAGCCGGAGTTCGACTGCCCGCTATGACCGCCTCCTATTACCCGCTCGGCGGCTTGTCCTATGCGCGTCCCTGTGACAGCGCTGTGACAGTTGGGGGACCCCCTGATGAAACTGGCCCGGCATTGTTTTGCCCATCGCAAGAGAGCAGGACGGACAGACGAGGGGGAGCGGAGATGAGCGCAACGCAACGCATCACCGACACGGCGATGAGTGGGACGCGCACTTCCGCCGCTGTGGTTCCCGTCCGCTGTGGGGAGAGGTCCGGTGTCGCGAGCAGGCTGGGGGGCCGTCGCGGAACCGGTTGTCAGCGGCCGGCGCACCTCACCGCGGTGGCCGATGACGACAGGGGGGGACGCGGCAGGGCAGGACGGCGCGAGGGGGCCACGGAGGCGGAGTTCACCGCCTACGTGCGCGAGCGCCGCGCCTCCCTGTACGCGACCGCCTACCACCTGACCGGCGACCGGCACGAGGCCGAGGACCTGTTGCAGAGCGCGCTGCTGTCCACGTACCGCGCCTGGGACCGGATCAGCGACAAGGCGGCCGTCGGGGGATATCTGCGGCGAACCATGACGAATCTGCACATCAGTGCCTGGCGGCGGCGGAAGCTCAACGAGTACCCGACCGAGGAACTGCCCGAGGCGCCCGGGGAGCAGGACACGATGCGCGGCACCGAGCTGCGCACCGTGCTCTGGCAGGCGCTGGCACGACTGCCCGAGCAGCAGCGCACCATGCTGGTGCTCCGCTACTACGAGGGTCGCACCGACCCGGAGATCGCCGACACGCTGAACATCAGCGTCGGCACCGTGAAGAGCAGCATCTGGCGCACCCTGCGCCGGTTGCGTGACGACCAGGCGCTCAGCCGCGGCCAGGACCAGGACGAGTCCTTCGGCGAGCTGGTCGCCTGATCGCCCGCCCGGGAGGGGAGCCCGGGCGGGAAGGTACGGGGGAATCGGGGGAAAAGAGGGGGGAACGGGGGAAACAGCGGGGGAATCGGGGGAGTGACGGGGTCCGGTCGACCGGGGGGTACGGCCGGGCCCCGCTCACGTGTCCGCCGCGTCCGACACCGGCGCCGCGGGTCCCGGGCGGCGCGCCGTCAGTGGGCCGGGTTCGCGCAGCGTGGCGCTTCGGCGAGGGCGTCGCCCAGCGGCGTCCGGCGGTACAGCACCACGCGTCCCGCGCGGCGCGCCGTCAGCAGGCCCAGCTCGCGCAGCGCGGTCAGGTGTTCCGAGACCGTGCCGGGGGCGAGGCCGAGGCGGCGGGCCAGCGTCGTGGTGGACGCCGGCTCGGCAAGCGCCAGCAGCAGCCGTGCCTTGGCGCGCCCCACGACGGCCGCGAGGCGGTGCTCGGCGGCCGGCTCGGCCGCGCGGGACCTGGGCCACAGACCACCGACGCCGCGCGCCGGGTAGACGAGCGCCGGTTGCCAGGGCGGCGCCACGATCGCCCCGATCCGGGGCCAGGAGAAGGTGCTCGGCACCAGCAGCAGGCCGCGCTCGTCGAGGTCGGCCCGCATCCGGGTCGGTTTCCCGACCACCAGCGCGTCACCGGCCAGCCGCACCCGCTCGTGCAGGGCGGCGACGGCCGCGGCCAGGCCGCCCCTGGCCAGCTCGCGCGAGCGGAACTCGATGTCGGCGGCCAGCACCTCCCGGATCCGCTCCCAGTGCGGGGCCACCAGACGCGTCCAGGCCAGCTCCATCTGGTCCGCGAGCAGGTCGCGCGCGACCACCGGGTCCGCCGGCAGCCCGCCCAGGTCGGCGTCGACCATGGCCAACTCGGCGGCCACCTGCTCCGGCGGCGTCGCGCGGATCGCCGCCAGCTGCGCCTCCACCGTGGTCTCGGGCCCCTCGGGCGGCGGGCCGAGGAAGTCGGTGACGTATGTCGCCCCGCTCAGCGCCCGGCCCAGCTCGGCGATGGGCAGCTCCCGGGCGACGGCCGCGGCGCGCGCCAACCAGCCCTCGTAGACCGGGTGCCGGCGCACCCCGAGCGCCACCTGGACCGCCGACATCACCTCGTCGAGCGGGGAGACGGCGAAGCGGACCCGCCGCGCGGCGGCCGGCGTCAACACCAGCTCGATCACCTGGGCCGCCCCCCTTCGCGGTCGGATTCGGGCAGGACCGAATCATTATCGCGCCGCCCGCCGGCCGGCGGACCGTACGCGCATGACCACCACCGCGCCCCCCATGAGCGCCCTGCTGCGCAACCGCGCCTACTGGCACTGGTCCGCCGGCGCGCAGTGCGGCCGGCTGCCGCAGGCCATGGCGCCGCTCGCGTTCACCACCCTCACCCTGGCCACCACCGGCTCCTACCGGCTCGGCGCCGTGATGATGTCCGTGTTCGTGGTGGCGCAGACCCTGGGCGCGGTCCCCGCCGGGCGGCTGCTCGACCGGGTCGGGGCCGGCCGCGGCGTGGTCGCGCTGGCCGGTGGCGCCGCGCTCGGCCTGGCCTGCCTGGCCGGCGCCGCGGCCGCCGGCGCCCCGCCCGCGGCGCTGCTGGCGCTGGTCATGCCGCCGGGCGTGCTCGCCGGCGGCCTGTCCGGCGGGCTGCGCTCCCTCCTCGCCGGGACCGTCGACGACGCCACCCTGCCCAGGGCGGTCGCCGTCGACGAGATGATGGTGGACACCACGCTGATCGCGGCGTCGCTGCTGGTCGCCGGCCTGGCCGCGCTCGACGAACGCGCCCCGGTGCTCGCGATGGCCGCCGCCTCCGCCTGCTGCGCCGCGCTGCTGGCCGCCCTGCCGCGCCGCGCCCCGGCGGCCGTGGCCGCCCCCGGGGCCGGGGCGGCCGCTCGTGAGCCGCTGCCGCTGCGCGCCGCCGCCCGCTGGTACGCCAGCCAGTTCGCCATCGGCCACGTGCTGTCTGCCGTCGAGGTGGCCCCGCTCGGCTACGCGCAGCGCGTGGGCGCCGGCGCCACCGGCGCGGCCGTGCTGTTCACGGTGCTGTCCGCGGCCAGCGTGGTGGGCGGCGCGCTGTTCGCCTGGCGCGGTCGCCCGACCACCGCCACGGCCGCCGCGTTCCTGGCCTGCTTCGCCGCGGGCTCGCTGCTGCTGGTTCGCCCGCTCGGCTGGGCCGCCCTGCTGCTGGCGGTCACGGCGATCGGCGCCGTCACGGGCCCGCTGATCACGGTGGCCTCGGTCCGCCTCCAGGAACTGCTGCCGCCGGGCCGCCGCGCCGAGGGGTTCGCCATCGGTTTCGTGGTGCAGGGCACCGCCTTCGGCCTCGGCTCCCTCGCGGTCGGCGTGCTACCGCTGGCCGCCGCTCCGCTGCTGGCCGCCGTCACTGCCGTGGCCGTCTGTGGTTGGCACCTCATGCTCCGTCCGCGTGAAGGCCGGCGTCCCTGGCGAGCAGCGCCGCCTGCACCCGGTTGCTGACGCCGAGGCCGATCAGGATCCGGCTCACGTGGGCCTTGACCGTGCTCTCCCGCATCCCGAGGCGGGACGCGATGTCCGCGTTGGTCGCGCCGTCCGCCAGCAGCGAGAGCACCTCGCGCTCGCGCGGCGTCAGCCGCTCGATCCGCGCCTGGGCCGCCGTCGCCTGCGGGCGCGCCGTGTGGTGGTAGCGGTCGATCAGCCGCCGCGCCGCCGTCGGGTGCAGCATCGCGGAGCCGGCCGCCACCAGGTGCACGGCCCGCAGGATGTCCGCCGGGTCGCTGTCCTTCAGCAGGAAGCCGTCGGCGCCGGCGGCCAGCGCGTTGTACACGTACTCGTCCAGGTCGAACGTCGTCAGCGTGATGACGCGCGGCGGGTGCGGGAGCGCGCGCAGCCGGGCCGTCGCCGTGATGCCGTCCATGCGCGGCATGCGCACGTCCACCAGCGCCACGTCGACGCGGTGCGCCGTGGCCTGCTCCACGGCCTGGAGCCCGTCCGCCGCCTGCGCCACCAGCGTCACGCCCGGGTCGGCCTCCAGCAGGTCGGCCAGGCCGAGGCGGACGAGGGCGTCGTCGTCGACGATCATGGTGCGGATCACGGGCGCCCCCCGTTCGGCCCGTGGCCGGTCTCGGCGGCCCGCGCCGGGGCCAACCCGCGGTCGAGCGACGGGTGTTCCTCGGCCGTCGCCGGCGGCTGCACCGGGATGTCGGCCGCGACCCGCCAGGCGCCGCCGCCCACCGGGCCCGCGTCCAGCGCGCCGCCCAGCGCCCGCACCCGCTCCCGCAGACCCACCAGGCCGTACCCCGACGGCACGGCCGCCGCGGCGGCGCCGCCGGCCGGGGCCGCGTTGGTGACCTCGGCGCGGGTGGCCGCCGCGCCGTACCGCACCAGCACCCGGACTGCGGCGCGCGGCGCGTGCTTCCTGGCGTTGGTCACCGCCTCCTGCACCAGCCGGTAGACGGCCAGCCGGTGCGCGGCCGGCGCCTCGTCGGCCCGCCCGTCGATGCGTGCCTCGATCTCCTGCCCGGCCTCGCGCGCCTCGCTGATCAGCTCGTCCACCTCGCGCAGCGGCGGCGCCAGCGACCGGTCGCGCTCCTCGTCCCTGGTGCGCAGCGCGCCCAGCACGTCCCGCAGGTCGGCGAGCGCGTCGGTCGACGCGGTGCGCAGCAGCCTGACCCGGTCGGCCACCGGCCCCGGCAGCTGCTCGGCGCGGGTGGCCAGCACCCCGCTGTGCAGGGCGATCAGACTCAGCCGGTGCGCCAGCACGTCGTGCATCTCGGCGGCGATCGCCGTCCGCTCGGATATCCGGGCCGCGCTCTCCCGCAACTCGCGCTCCCTGTGCAGGTGTTCGACCTGGCCGGCCAGGGCGTCCGCGAGCCGCCGGCTGCTGCCGGCCCAGAGGCCGAGCGCCAGCGCCACGACGAACAGCGCGCACGGACCGTAGGTGCGCGGCGTCCACAGGCTGAGCGAGGGCTGCACCAGCGCGTTGAGGCCGAGCGCCACGCCGCCCGCGGAGAGCGCGAGCCGGATCCGGCCGTGCGAGGTCAGGTGGAACGTGACGAGCAGCAGCGGCAGCATCGTGCCCCAGCCGCCGGCCGCGACCACCGCCACCGCGGCGACCGGCAGCGGCCAGCGGTGCCGCAGCGGCAGCGCGACGGAGGCGGCGAACGACACGGTCATCGACGGGATCGCCGCCCGGCCGCCGCCGGCCGCCACGCTGGCGTCCGACACCGAGACCGTGGCGACGACGGCCACCACCATGGCCTCGACCCACCAGGGCCACTCCGTCGCTCGCCTCATCACCACCCGGCCGATGGTAAGCGCACCCGCACGGCCTCCACCCCCTACTTTCGTAGGGGGCCGGGGTCGCACTTCGACCGATCCGCGCGCCGGGCGCGCTTCCTAACGTGACCCCATGGCGACCACCCCCACCAGCCCGTCCACCCCGTCGGGCACCGGCGGCACCACCCTGTTCCTCGCCGAGGCCCTGCGCGGCTTCCGCACCACGGGAGCGATAGCGCCCAGCGGCCGGCGGCTGGCCGCCGCGCTGGCCGCCCCGCTGCGCGAACGCGGCGCGGGCGCCTGGAACGTGCTGGAGGTCGGCGGCGGCACGGGCGCCGTCACCCGCGAGCTGATGCCGCTGCTCGGCGCCGGCAGTAGGCTGGACGTGGTGGAGGCGAACGCCCGATTCGCCGCGCGGCTCCGGGAGTTGACGGCACACGAGGCCGAGCGGGTCCAGGTGCACCACACGTTCGTCGAGGACCTGGACACCGGCCGCAGCTACGACGTGATCGTCTCGGGCCTGCCGTTCACCAACTTCGAGCCCGAGCAGGTGGACGCCATCATGAGCCGTTACCTCGAACTGCTGCACCCCGGCGGTGCCCTGACCTACTTCGCCTACACCGGCACCCGCGCGCTGCGCTCCGCCGTCTCCTCCCGGGCCGAGACCGCCAGGCACCGGGCCGTCGAGGAGGTGCTCGCCGGCTACCAGGCGCGGTACGACGCCGGGTACACCCGCGTCTGGGCCAACCTGCCGCCGGCCCGGGTGTGGCGCCTGGTCGCACCCGCGGAGTCCTGAGTGGAGGCTCTGACCGACCTCCTCGGGGACGTGCCGCCGGCGCCGGCCTACCTGCTGCTGGCCGCCATCGTCTTCGCCGAGTCCATCCTGCTGATCGGCGCGTTCGTCCCGACCCTCACCACCATGCTGACCGCCGGCGCGCTCTCCCGCGCCGACACCCTCAACCTGGCCCTCGTCATCCTGGTCGCGGTCGCCGCGGTGGTCTGCGGCGACGCGCTCGGCCACCGCACGGGGCGCACGCTCGGCGCCCGCCTCTACACCGGCCGCCTCGGCCGCCGCGTCCCCGACGCGGCCTGGCGCCGTGCCCGCGGCCTGACCGAACGCCGGGGCGGCCAGGCCGTGTTCATCTGCCGCTTCCTGCCGGTGGCCCGCACCGTCGCCCCCTACCTGGCCGGCGCCGGCGGCCTGCCGTACCGGCGGATGGCCCCGCACAGCGCGCTGGCCGCCGTCCTCTGGGCCACGGCCGAGGCGGGCGCCGGCTACCTGGCCGCCGACTCCCTCGACCGCGTCGTCTCCTGGGGCACCCGCGGCGTCCTCCTCCTCACCTCGCTGGTCGCCGTCCTCGCGGCGATCGTCGGCGTGCGCCGCTGGCGCCGCTGCACGCCCCGGCGCCATGCCGTCCCCTGACCGGCCCCGCGCCGCCCTGGCCCGCCGCCCGGCCCGGGTTCGCGTAGGGTCGGCGGATGGCCAGGTACTACGACGTGCACCCGAAGAACCCCCAGCAGCGCACCATCAGCGGCGTGGTCGAGAGCATCCGCTCGGGGGCGCTGGTCGCCTACCCGACGGACTCCTGCTACGCCCTGGGCTGCCAGCTGGGCAACCGGGACGGCATCGGCAGGATCCGGGCGATCCGCGACCTCGACGAGCGGCACCACTTCACCCTCGTCTGCCGTGACTTCGCGCAGCTCGGCCAGCTCGTCCAGATCGACAAGGACGTGTTCCGGGCGATCAAGGCGGCGACGCCGGGCGGCTACACGTTCATCCTCCCGGCGACCAAGGAGGTGCCGCGCCAGCTGCTGCACCCTAAGAAGAAGACGGTCGGCGTGCGCATCCCCGACCACGTCGTCACCCAGGCCCTGCTCGCCGAGCTCGGCGAGCCGCTGCTCTCCAGCACCCTGCTGCTGCCGGGCGAGGAGGAGCCGCTGACCCAGGGCTGGGAGATCAAGGAGCGGCTCGACCACGTGGTCGACGCCGTCCTCGACTCCGGCGACTGCGGCACCGAGCCGACCACGGTCGTCGACTTCTCCGGGGACGAGCCGGAGATCGTGCGGCGCGGCACGGGCGACCCCGAGCGGTTCGAGTAGGGCTCGGTCGTTCAGCCGCTCAGCCGCTCAGCCGAAGATGTGGGGGCCGCGCAGCGTCGCCTCCGCGCCGCTGTCCGAGAAGATGACCTGGCCGGTGACGTGGCGGTTCTCCGCACTGGTCAGCCAGGCCAGGAGACCGGCGACGGCGGCCGGCTCGGCCGCGCCGTTCAGCGGGGCCGGGACCTGCTGGAACAGGGCGTCGCGGCTCTCGGGGGTGGCCAGCAGCTCGGCGGTCATGGGCGTGCGGATGACGCCGGGCGCGACGGCGTTGAGCGGGATGCCGGCACCGGCCCACTCCGGGGTCACGGACCGCTCCCGCACCCACTCGGCCAGGGCACGCTTGCTGGTGGGGTAGACCAGGACCCCCTGGCCCCGGTCGGCGAGCGCCTCGGCCGCCGCGACGGCCCCCGGCTCGTCCTCCGCGCGGAGTGCCGCCAGCAGCGGCTCGTCGGGGGGCATCAGCGTGGCGAAGGAGGCCACCGCGACCGCCGCGGGCGCGGGCGACTTGGCCAGCAGCGGGCGCAGCTCGCGCAGGGTGGCGACGGCGCCGAAGTAGTTGACCCGGGCGGTCAGGGGACCGGGCAGGTTGACGCCGGCGACGGCGTGCACCGCGTCCAGCCCGTCCGGGGCCAGCGCCGCGACGTCGGCGCGCAGGCCGGCGCGGTGCTCCGGGTCCGACAGGTCGCGGACGAGGTCGGCGTCGTGGACGTCGACGCCGATGACGCGGTCGCCCCGGGACTCCAGGAGCTCGCGGGTCGCCCGGCCGATCCCGGACGCGCTTCCGGTGACGAGGTGCGTTCTGCCGGCCATGTGATCACTCCCTCGGATCGTCGTCGTTGTCCGTCGGTCAGGTTATGCCCAACCGCCCTGATCCGACCGGTGGTTGATCGCCGGCCGGCGTGCTGACAGGGCGCGGGGCCCGTGATGCTGGGTGGCCCGGCCACGTGGCGCGACCGGCCACGACGGTGCGGCGGAGGGCCGGCGGCATGTGGTGGCGCTTGCGGCGGAGCGCTCAGGCGGTTGACCAGGTGCGGGTGGAGAGGACCAGCAGGTAGTCGTCGGGGTCCTGGATGGTGACGCCCCAGGTGTCCCAGTACGGGTTGTGGGCGGGGACGCGCCGGCCGCCGTGTGTTTCGAGGCGGGCGACGAGTGAGTCGGGCACCGGCTCGCCGAGGTAGATCACCAGCAGGTCCTCGGGGGTGGGGCGCGGCTCCACGGGCGCGGCCGGGTCGTGGACCAGTTCCAGGTGCCAGCTGGCGTCGCGCCAGCCGAGCATGAGCAGGGAGTGCTCGCCCGGGGTGGTGCCGTCCGTGGTGTGTCGGTAGAGGACGTCGAGGCCGAGCCCGCCGGCCCAGAACCGCTCGGCGGCGGCGAGGTCACGGCACGGGCGGGCGACACGGACGGGAGCGGCGGCGTTGAGCGGCATGGCGGGCGACCTCTCGACGGGGCGGGCGTCCAGAGCCTAGGAGGCGCCACCCCCCGTCGGCATCGGGCGCCGGGCGTAGGTCCTACGATCGGCGGATCACGGTCGAGAGGGTGAGGGCTCGTGGAACGCCTGGATGAGATCGGTGAGCGGCTGGCCGGGGTCGACGGGGTGGTGGCCGTCGCGCTCGGCGGCAGTCGGGCCCGGGGGACGCACCGGCCGGACTCGGACTACGACCTGGGGCTGTACTACCGGCCGCCGTTGGACACCGCCGCGCTGCGGGCGCTCGCGGCCGAACTGACCGGCGGTCCGGTGGAGGTGACGGAGCCCGGCGGCTGGGGCCCCTGGGTGGACGGCGGGGCCTGGCTGACCGTCGACGGGCACCGGGTCGACTGGATCTACCGGGACCTGGACCGGGTGCGGCGGGTGTGGGACGAGTGCCGGGCCGGGCGGTTCGAGGTGGGCGCACAGGCCGGCCACCCGCTCGGCGTGTACTCGCACGCCTACGCGGGCGAGGTGGCGTCGGCGCGGGTGCTGGCCGACCCGACCGGCGAACTCACCGCGCTCCGCGCCGAGATGGCGGAGTACCCGGCGCCGCTGCGCGACGCGCTGATCGGGAACGCCCGGTGGGAGGTGCCGTTCATCCTCGCCCAGGCCCGCAAGGGCGAGGCGCGCGGCGACGCCTTCTACGTCGCGGGCTGCCTCTTCCGGGCGGTGGGGCTGCTGGTCCACGCCCTGCACGCGCACGCCGGGCGGTGGCTGCTCAACGAGAAGGGCGCGGTCGACGCGGCGGCCGCGCTGCCGGCCGCGCCACCGGACTTCGCGGCCCGCGCCCACGCGCTGTTCACCGGCGCCGCGACGCTGGACGACGGTGAGCGGCTGGCCGCCGAGGTGGCGGAGCGGTTGCCCGGCTGACTCAGTGGACGACGGAGACGATCCGGCAGGCGGCCGCGGCCAGCCGGCGCTCGCCGTCGACCGTGGCCACGGCCAGCGCCTCCGCCGGCTCGATGAGCCGGACGCAGAGCCGCCAGGCGGTCTCCGCGGTCAGCAGGACGGTCGCCGCGGGCCGTTCGGTGGGCGGTTCGGCCAGGGACCAGCCGTCGCGGAGCCGGGTGGCGGTCCAGGTGGAGCCGGCCGGCCCCGTCACGGACAGCCGGAGCTGGGTGCCGGGCGGCGCCTGCACCGTGCGCAGGGTGTGCGGGAGGGCGCGCAGGAAGGTGTCGAGGACGACCGAGAGCGGCCGGACCGCCGGGTCCGTGGGGAGGCCGACGGCGTGCCGGATCTGCTGGCGGTGGGCCCAGTACTCGGTGAACTCGCGGGCCGTGTCCAGCCAGCCGGGCGCCGGGTCGACGCCCGCCCAGGAGACGCCGAGGGCCGGGGCGAACGGGTCCCGGGTCTCGAAGAGACGGGCCACCTCGGGCCCCGCCCGGTCCAGGGCGGCCACGAGCGCCGCGGTCCTGGTCCGCCGATGGGCCTCGACCCACTCCTGGTTGACCCGGTGGATGAACGACTCGAGCGACTCGCCGGGCCGCGGCGCCAGGCCGGTGCGACGCCCGGGGAGCCGGCCCAGACAGTCGCCCAGGACATGCGCGGCCAGGTCGTGGACGGTCCAGCCGGGCACGGTCTCCCGACCCCAGTCCGCCGGCCCCAGCTCACGCAGCGTTGACATCAACGCCGCGTGCTCGGGACGGAACAGCGGACGCGCGTCGATCGGCGAGCCGAGCCAGGCATGCTCCATGGACCGAGCGTGCCAGCATGTCCCGGCGCCGGCCAGCGATTTGACCGGCGCCGGCGCTACCAGCTCGCCCGCGACGCGAGGCCGCGCCGCACGGCGGCCACCGTGTCGCCCGGTTCGGTGTTGAAGCAGATGGCGGCGCCTGGGGCGAGCCGGTGCACCAGGTTGATCACCCGCTCGAAGAGCGGCAGGTGCTCCGGCACCACCCGCACCCCGGCGCCGATCACCACGCAGTCGAACTCGCCGCCCGTGAGGGCCCGGGTCAGCACCTGGTCCGCCGTCTCGCCGAGGTCGATCACGCAGCGGGTCACCTCGTGGCCCTCGCGGGCCAGCTCGGCCCGGACCGCCGCGCCGGTGGTGCGCACCAGCGCGGCGTCGAGCCGCGGAATCGCCGTGAAGTCGACCAGCTCGGGGTCGACGCCGATGGTCAGCACGCGCATGGCGCCGACGCTACGGTTTCAACCTCGCTTGAGGTCAACTCCCGGCCGTCAGACGCCGATCGGGTGCCAGACGGTCTTGGTCTCCAGGAACGCCGTCAGCCGGCCGGTGCCCGGGTCGGCGGTGAAGTCCTCGGCGGCGCGCGGGCGGTGCACCCGCTTCAGGGTCTCGGCCGCCGCGGCCTCCAGCTCCGCCGCCAGGTCGGGCGAGGCGCCGGTGAGGTCCAGGGCGTTGACGTCCTGGTGGGCGGCGAGCGGCGGGCCGAGCTCGGCGGGGCGGCCGGTGAGGACGTTGACCGTGCCGGCCGGCAGGTCGGAGGTGGCCAGCACCTCGGCCAGCGTCAACGCCGGCAGCGGCGCCGCCGGATCGGCGACCACCACGGCCGTGTTGCCCGTCGCGATCACCGGGGCGAGCGCCGAGACGAGCCCGAGCAGCGGCGAGCCGACCGGGGCCACCACGGCGACCACGCCCGTCGGCTCGGGCGACGACAGGTTGAGGTAGGGACCGGCCACCGGGTTGGTGGCGCCGGCGACCTGCGCGATCTTGTCGGTCCAGCCCGCGTACCAGACCCAGCGGTCGATCGCCGCGTCGACGGCCGCCCTGGCCTGGGCCTTGGAAAGACCCTGGGCGTCGGTGAGCTGGAGACGGAACTGGTCGTGCCGGCCCTGGAGCATCTCCGCGATCCGGTACAGGACCTGGCCCCGGTTGTACGCGGTGGCGCCGGACCACTTCGCGAACGCCTTGCGCGCGGCGACCACCGCGTCGCGGGCGTCCTTCCGGGAGGCGAGCGGGGCGTTGGCCAGCCAGCGGCCGTCGGGGCTGGTCACGTCGTAGACCCGTCCGCTTTCCGAGCGGGGGAACGCGCCCCCGATGAACAGTTTGTAGGTCTTGAGGACGCTGAGACGGGGAGACGGGGTGTCAGACATCGAGGTAGGGCTCCAGTCCGTGTCGGCCTCCCTCGCGGCCGTAGCCGGATTCCTGGTAGCCGCCGAAGGGTGAGGTGGGGTCGAAGCGGTTGAAGGTGTTGGACCAGACGACGCCGGCGCGCAGCCGCTGGGCCATCCACAGGATGCGGGAGCCCTTTTCGGTCCAGACGCCGGCGGAGAGGCCGTAGGGCGTGTTGTTGGCCTTGGCGACGGCCTCGTCGGGGGTGCGGAAGGTCAGCACCGACAGCACGGGGCCGAAGATCTCCTCGCGCGCGATGCGGTGCGCCTGGGTGACGCCGGTGAACAGCGTCGGCGGGAACCAGTAGCCGGTGGACGGCAGTTCGCAGGGCGCGGTCCAGCGGCTGGCGCCCTCCGCGTCCCCGGCGTCGGCCAACTCCCGGATGCGGGCCAGCTGTTCCGGGGAGTTGATGGCGCCGATGTCGGTGTTCTTGTCCAGCGGGTCGCCGAGCCGCAGCGTGCCGACGCGCCGCTTGAGCCGGGCCAGCAGCTCCTCGGCCACCGACTCCTGCACCAGCAGCCGGGAGCCCGCGCAGCACACGTGGCCCTGGTTGAAGAAGATGCCGTTGACCACGCCCTCCACGGCCTGGTCGAGCGGGGCGTCGTCGAAGACGATGTTGGCGGCCTTGCCGCCGAGTTCGAGGCTGAGCCGGCGGCCCGTGCCGGCCAGCGAGCGGGCGATGGCACGCCCCACCGAGGTCGATCCGGTGAAGGCGACCTTGTCGACGCCCGGGTGCGCGGCGAGCGCCGCGCCCGTCGTGCCGTCGCCGGTGACGATGTTGACGACGCCCTTGGGCAGTCCGGCCTGTTGGCAGATGGCGGCGAACCGCAGCGCGGTGAGCGGCGTCGTCTCGGCCGGCTTCAGCACCACCGTGTTGCCGGTGGCCAGCGCGGGCGCGATCTTCCACGCCAGCATCAGCAGCGGGAAGTTCCACGGGATGATCTGCCCCGCCACGCCCAGCGGCCGCGGGTTCGGGCCGAAGCCCGCGTGGGCCAACTTGTCGGCCCAGCCCGCGTAGTAGAAGAAGTGCGCGGCGACCAGCGGCAGATCGGTGTCGCGGGTCTCGCGGATCGGCTTGCCGTTGTCCAAGGTCTCCAGCACCGCCAGCTCGCGGGCCCGCTCCTGCACCAACCTGGCGATCCGGAACAGGTACTTGGCGCGCTCCGCGCCCGGCAGCGCCGACCAGGCGGGGAACGCGGCGCGGGCCGCGGCCACCGCCGCGTCCACGTCGGCCTCGCCGCCGAGCGCCACCTCGGACAGCACCTCCTCGGTGGCCGGGGAGACCGTCTTGAACGTGCGGCCGTCTGCCGCCTCGCGGAACCCGCCGTCCACGAACAGGCCGTAGGACGGGGCGATCTCGGCCGTCGCCCGGGACTCGGGCGCGGGTGCGTACTCGAATTTCATGTGCGGCCTCGTCCTAGTCCACGGTCACGTAGTCGGGCCCGGAGTACGCCCCGGTGCGCAGTTTCTGACGCTGCATCAGCAGGTCGTTGAGCAGGCTGGAGGCGCCGAAGCGGAACCAGGCCGGGGCCAGCCAGTCGTCGCCCGCCGTCTCGTTGACCAGCACCAGGTAGCGCAGCGCGTCCTTCGCGGTGCGGATGCCGCCGGCCGGCTTCACGCCCACCTGGCGGCCGGTCGCCTCCCGGAAGTCGCGCACCGCCTCCAGCATCAGCAGGGTGTTGGCCGGGGTGGCGTTGACCCCCACCTTGCCGGTCGAGGTCTTGATGAAGTGCGCCCCGGCCAGCATCGCCAGCCACGAGGCGCGGCGGATGTTGTCGTACGTGGCGAGCTCGCCGTTCTCCAGGATCACCTTGAGGTGGGCCGCGCCGCAGGCCTCGCGCACCGCCCTGATCTCCTCGAAGACCTCCAGGTAGCGGCCGGAGAGGAAGGCGCCCCGGTCGATCACCATGTCGATCTCGGTGGCACCGGCCGCGACCGCCTCCGCCGTGTCGGCCAGCTTGACCGAGCGGGCCGCCCGCCCGGCGGGGAAGGCCGTGGCCACCGAGGCGACCTGGACGCCGGTGCCGCGCAGCGCCTCGACGGCGACCCCGGCCAGGTCGGAGTAGACGCAGATCGCGGCGACGGACGGTACGGTGCGGTCGGTCGGGTCGGGGCTGACGCCCTTGGCGCACAGCGACCGCACCTTCCCCGGGGTGTCCGCGCCCTCCAGGGTGGTCAGGTCGATCATGGAGATCGCGAGGTCGATGGCGAAGGCCTTGGCGGTGGTCTTGATCGAGCGGGTGGCCAGGGCCGCCGCGCGGCCTTCCAGGCCGACCGCGTCGACGCCCGGCAGGCCGTGCAGGAAGCGGCGCAGCGCGGCGTCGGTGGCGGTCACGTCCGCCACGTCGGCCGGGGCCAGCGCAGGTGCTGGAGATGGCATGCTCACCAGATCAGCATATCTACGCGCGTAGTGACCTGTCACTGGGGTGGCCCACGCCCGGTCCGGCAGAATCGGATGCATGAGTGAGTCCCAGACCTACGCCGACCGCGTCTACCGGTCGCCCGCCGCCATGGCGGCAGGGGCGCTGCTGCTCGGCCTGGCCGGCTGGCTGGGCGGCGACGCCATCCTGCGCGGCGACGGCCGCACCCCGCTGACGGCCGCGGCCACGCTGCTGTTCTTCGCCCCGCTGGTGATCGCCTTCACCTTCCGGCCCGCCGTCTTCGCCTCCGACGAACGGCTGCGGGTGCGCAACCCCTTCCGCACCATCACCACCCCCTGGGCCGCCGTCGAGAAGATCGAGGCCAGGTACTCCACGGAGTTCGTGGCCGCCGGCGCCCGCTACCAGATGTGGGCCATCCCCGTCTCGCTGCGGGCCCGCTCCAAGGCCACCCGACACAACGAGGACGTGGCCGCCGGCCGCACCCCGCGCAGCGGCCCCTTCGGCCTCGGCAGCCTCGGCAACAACTCGGCCGCCGCCGGCCCCGCCGACCACCTCCCGCGCACCGCCCCCAGCGACGCGGCGGTTGCCGAACTCCGCGAACTCGCCGAGCGCCACGCCGACCGCGAGGCGCCGGAAGGCGCCGTCGCGGTCCGCTGGAGCTACGAGATCCTGACCCCCCTCGCCATCGGCGCACTCGGCCTGCTGGCGCTCTGGCTCCTCTGACGGGTCGCGGCGCTGCGCGGCGCTGCGCTGGCCGGGGCCGGGGCCGGGGCCGGTGCGGCGTGGGCGCGCCACGGGTGCGGCCCCTGCGGTCGGTCGGCGTCTGACTGCGCCTTCGGCGCTTTCGGTAGGGCCCGTGCCGCCGGCTTGCTCCGGGCAGGGCCCGGCCGGGGCGTGCCCGTGCGCCGTGGGGCGCTGTGCTGGCGCCCGGCGTCCAACGGCACGGTCCTGTCCCTATGGGACGCCGCCACCGGTGGCCCGGGGCGCGGCGGTGGCCCGGGGCGCGGCGGTGGTCCTGGCCGGGGTCGCGCTGCGACGGCTCCGCGCGGCCGGCGGTGGCTGGCCCGGTGTGGGCCGTGCCGCCAGCGGCAGGACGGCTGACGCGCCCGAGGGCGGTCGGCGCCTTCGGTAGGGCCCGTGCCGCCGGCTTGCCCCGGGCAGGGCCCGGCCGGCCCGTGGCCGGGGCATGCCCGTGCGCCGTGCTGGCGCCGGCGTCCAACGGCACGGTCCTATGCCTGTCGGACGCCGCCACTGGCGGCCCGGGCAGCCCGTGGCCGGTGCCACGCCCCCGCGCCCGGCGGGCGGTGCGCGGCTCGTGCCGCCGGCGGCAGGACGGCTGACGTGCCCGAGGGCTCGACCCCCGTGGCCGGTCGGCCGCCGGAGGAGGCGCGGCGCCGGCCTGGCCGGCGGCAGGCCCACCACGCGGCGCCTCGCGCCGGTGCGGACGATCGCCGTCAGACGCCGGCGGCCGTCGAGAGGTCGTGGCGGATCGCGGTCAGGGCCTCCGCCGCCCTGGTCCGGGCCGTGGGGAGCATGGCGCGGTTGGCGACCGGGACCACCACCTCCAGGTAGCACTTCAGCTTCGGCTCGGTCCCCGAGGGGCGGACGATCACCCGGGCCGAGGCCACGTCCCCCGCGCCCGCCAGGGCGTACCGCAGGCCGTCGGTCGGCGGCAGCTCCGCCGAGCCGGACCGCAGGTCCTCCGCGCTCGTCACCGGCAGACCGCCAAGCGCCGTCGGCGGGGTGGCGCGCAGCCGGTCCATCGCCTTCGCGATCAGCCCCAGGTCGGCGACCCGCACCGACAGCTGGTCCGTGGCGTGCAGCCCGTGCTCCAGCGCGATGTCGTCGAGCAGGTCGGTCAGCGTGCGGCCGCCGTCCGCCTTGAGCTCGGCGGCCAGCTCGGCGATCAGCAGCGCCGCGGTGATGCCGTCCTTGTCCCGCACCCCGCCCGGGTCCACGCAGTAGCCGAGCGCCTCCTCGTACCCGAAGGCCAGCCCCGGCACCCGGCCCAGCCACTTGAAGCCGGTCAGCGTCTCCCGGTACGGCAGCCCGGCGGCGGCCGCGATCCGGCCGACCAGCGAGGCCGAGACGATGGACGCCGCGAACGTGCCCCGCACCCCGCGCCGCACCAGGTGGGTGGCGAGCAGCGCGCCCACCTCGTCGCCGCGCAGCATCCGCCAGCTCCCCGCGCCCTGCGAGCAGTCCGGCACGCCGGCCGCGCAGCGGTCCGCGTCCGGGTCGTTGGCCAGCACCAGGTCGGGACCGACCGCGCGGGCCCGCGCGAGCGCCAGGTCCATCGCGCCCGGCTCCTCCGGGTTGGGGAAGGCCACGGTCGGGAACTCCGGGTCGGGATCCGCCTGCTCGGCGACCTCTTCCGGGGCGGGGAAGCCGGCGCGGGCGAACGCGTCGACCAGCGTCGCCTGCCCGACGCCGTGCATCGGCGTGTAGACGACCGACACCTCGCGCGCCCCGCCGGGTGCCAGCGCCGCGCCGGTGCGGGCCAGATACGCCTCGACGACCTCCTCGCCGAGCACCTCCCAGCCGGACTCGGGGCGCGCCACGCCGGCCAACGGGCCGACCGCGGCGATCTCGGCCGCGATGTCGGCGTCGGCCGGCGGCACGATCTGGCTGCCGTCCCCGAGGTAGACCTTGTAACCGTTGTCCCGCGGCGGGTTGTGGCTGGCGGTGACGACGACGCCGGCGACGGCGCCGAGGTGGCGGATCGCGAAGGCGACCACCGGCGTCGGCAACGGCCTCGGCAGCAGCGCCGCCCGCAGCCCGGCGCCGGTCAGCACGGCGGCGGTGTCGCGGGCGAAGTCGGCGCTCCGGTGGCGGGCGTCGTAGCCGATGACGACGAGCCCGGGCGCGGTCCGGTTCAGGTAGGCGGCGAGCCCGGCGGCGGCCCTGATGACCACGGCCCGGTTCATCCGCATCGGCCCGGCGCCCATCTCGCCGCGCAGCCCGGCCGTGCCGAACTGCAGGGTGCCGGCGAAGCGCTCCGCGAGCGGCGCCGTGTCGCCGGCGTCCAGCAGGGCGGCCAGCTCGGCGCGGGTCTCCGGGTCCGGATCCTCGGCCAGCCAGGCGCGGGCGGCCCGCTCGACGTCCGCCGGCCCGACGCCCGCCATCAGATCCGCCCCAGCAGCCGGGCGAGCAGGGCCCCCATCCGGGCGGCCGAGTCCCGGCCGGCCTGGAGGACCTCCTCGTGGTTCAGCGGCTCGCCGGTGATCCCGGCGGCGAGGTTGGTGACCAGCGAGATCCCGAGCACCTCGGCGCCGGCCTCGCGGGCCGCGATGGCCTCCAGCACGGTGGACATGCCGACCAGGTCCCCGCCTATCGCCCGCACCATGCGGATCTCGGCCGGCGTCTCGTAGTGCGGCCCCGGGAACTGCACGTACACGCCCTCCTCCAGGGAGGGGTCGATCTCCCGGCAGAGCGCGCGCAGCCGCGGCGAGTACAGGTCGGTGAGGTCGACGAAGTTGGCGCCGACGATGGGCGAGGTGGCGGTGAGGTTGATGTGATCGCTGATGAGGACGGGCTGGCCGACGCTCATGTCGCCGCGCACGCCGCCGCAGCCGTTGGTCAACACCACCGTCTTGCAGCCGGCGGCCACGGCGGTGCGGACGCCGTGCACGACGGCCGCGACGCCGCGGCCCTCGTAGTAGTGGGTGCGGCCGAGGAAGACGAGCGCGCGCTTGCCGCCGACGCGATACGAACGGACCCTGCCCGCATGACCCTCGACCGCCGGCGGCGGAAATCCGGGCAGCTCGGTGACGTCCAACTCCGCTTCCGGCAGGCCGAGCTGGTCCGCGGCGGGCAGCCAGCCGGACCCCATGACCAGCGCCACGTCGTGGCCGGCCACCCCGGTCAACTCCCGCAGCCGCGCCGCGGCGGCGTTGACCGTGTCGTCAATCTCAGATGCGTTCACGTAGCGAGCCTAGCCGGTACGCGCCTACGCGCGTAGAGGAGTCCGGTGACCGGACCGGTCGCGTCCGCGGGACCGGGCGTGGCCGCCCTACCCGGCCCGGCCACCGGGACGGGCGCGGCCCGGCCGCTGGCCCGGCGCCCAAAGGGCCGCCGGGC